>JBEBGK010000153.1:0-7226 GCA_040081515.1 Chthoniobacteraceae bacterium | reverse complement strand
CCCAAAACAACCTCCCCACAGAGGCGACACCACCCCGCCGCGCCGCGGCTAAAGGGAAAGATTTTTCCGCCATGGCGCGAACTGCGGAACTTGGGCTAAAGCCGCAGCCACTTTCGAGCACCGCCCTCCACCGCCGCTCATTCCGTCCTCCCCTTCCCCAGCGCCAGCGCCAACCCCCCACACAGCAGGCACACGCCGCCGAGTGGCGTGATCGCACCGAGCCATTTCACATTCGTCAACGCCAGCACGTAGAGCGTGCCGCAAAAAATGAGAACGCCTGCGAACAGCAGCCACCACGCGGCGCGGCGGAAGGGCGGGAGCGCGGCGATCAGGAGCAGGACGATGGCATGCGTGGCGTGATAAAGCACGGCGGTGTCCCACGTCGCGAGGCGTCCATTTTTCTCGAGGAGATCGTGGAAGCCGTGCGCTCCAAATGCCCCGAGACCCACACCCAGGAATCCCATCACGGCGGAAATGCGAAAGGCTGTCTGCGAATTCATCCCTCAAGAAAACCATGCCAGCGGCATCTCCACCAGTCGCCATTCACCAGTCGCCATTCCAGACGCAGATTCGAGCAGCCCGCCTCCTTGCGTCGGCGGCTACGCAATCCGATTCCGCCATTCACAAGTCACCGGTCACCAGTCACACTCCGCGCATGGACTGGGACAACTGGCAGCCGCGCGAATATGCGAACCTGTGCTTCATCGTGAAGGACGGGCGCGTGCTGCTGATCCGGAAGAAGCGCGGGCTCGGCGCGGGAAAGATCAACGCGCCCGGCGGCAAACTGGAGCCGGGCGAGACCGCGCTGGACTCTGCGATCCGCGAGACGCGCGAGGAGATCGGCGTGACGCCGCTGCTGCTCGAGGACCGCGGCGTGGTGCGGTTCCAATTCATCGACGGCTACAGCCTGCACTGCGCGGTGTTTGTCGCGCGGGATTTCGAGGGCGATCCGATCGAGACGCCGGAGGCGATCCCGCTCTGGTTTCCCGTCGAGGCGGTTCCGTACGGCGAGATGTGGGAGGATGATCAACACTGGCTGCCGCAGGTCCTCGGCGGCCGGTGCTTCGACGGCTGGTTCGTCTTCGACGGTGAGAAGATGCTGAGCAAGCGCGTGGAATTACGCCCCTAGCCGCCATGCCGCTCGTCATCATCGCCGGCTGTGGATTCGCAGGCAGGGCAACGGCCCGGCTTTTTTCCGAATCGGAATGGGATGTCGCGGGGCTGACGCACTCGGCGGAATCGGCGGCCGTTCTCGCGGGCGAGCCCTTTCCCGTGCTGCCGTGTGACATCAGCGATCCGGCTGCGGTGCAGTCCGTCGCCACGCGATTCGGTTCCGGCGTGGATGCCGTGATCCACTGCGCAAGCTCCGGGCGCGGCGGTGCCGACGCGTATCGCAGCGTCTATCTCGAAGGATCGCGGAACCTGCTCCACGCGCTTAACCCGAGGCGATTCCTCTTCACGAGCAGCACGAGTGTTTACGCCCAGACCGACGGCGGTTGGGTGACCGAGGAGAGCCCCGCCGAGCCGCCGCGTGAAACCGGGCGCCTCCTGCGCGAGACGGAAGAACTCGTGCTGGCGAACCAAGGTATCGTCGCGCGCCTCGCGGGCATCTACGGCCCCGGTCGCTCGGTCCTGCTGCGGAAGTTCTTCACCGGCGAGGCGGTCATCGAGGATGACGGACGCCGTTTCGTGAACCAGGTCCACCGCGACGACATCGCATCGGCGCTCCACCTGCTCATCACCCGGGGCGAACACGGCATCTTCAACGTCTGCGACAACGAACCGCTCGCCCAGCGCGACATCTACGCGTGGCTGGCGGCGCGCCACGGGAAGCCACTGCCTCCGACGGGGCCGATCGATCCCAATCGCAAACGCGGCTGGACGAACAAGCGTGTGGGCAATGCGAAACTCCGCGCACTCGGCTGGGCGCCCCTATTTCCAAATTTCTTCGATGCAGTGCGGAATGACTCCCGGCTCGAGGAACAGGCGCGCGCGTAGCAGGCGCGAAGAACGGCGCGTTCTCCGAAGCGGAGCAAGAGCATGAGCAAGACAAAGAGGGAAGAGCTGCGCGCTGGCGGTAATTCAGAAGTCTCCTAGCCCTCCAGCGCCTTCAATTCCTTCTTCAGCAGTCCCGCGAGCCGGTGCTTGATGAGGTACACCTGCGCCACATTCACTCCCAGTTCCTTCGCCGCTTTCGTCGCCGTCCAGCCCTTGATCACGACGCAGTCGAAGATCTGGTAGTGCTTCGCGTCCACCTTGCGTTTCAGCCGCGCGATGGCGGCGTCGAACGAATGCCTCTGCCACTCCTCCTCCCACATCGCCTCAAACGCCCCTTGGCCTGAGCCCGGCACGCGATCGATCGGCGCCGTCATCCGCGTGTCGTCATTCCCCGGAACTGCGCGCCTGCCGTCCCGCAGGCGGAATTGATCGGCGATCCGCCAGCGCGCCATCTGGAGGAGCCACGATTTGAAAGGTCCCTGCTTCGGGTCGTAGCCGCCGACATTCCTGGCGACGGCGATGCACGTCTCCTGCACCACCTCCTGCGCCTCGTCGTCGCGCAATCCCGCGCGGATCGCGACGGCATAGATCAATTCCCAGTAGGTTTCGAAAAACTCCTGCCACTTCCGCTTGTCGCCCCAGTCACTGAGCCGCGCGACGAGGCTTTGCCGCGTGGCGAGCATCGGGTTGGCGGCGGTCTTCGAGACGCGGGGCATCGGGCGGACGGTAACGGGAGCGCCCGTCCGGAGAAAGTTTTTACACATTTTTGAAAGATCGGCGGAAACGGCCCGTATTCACCCTCGAACCACCACTCCCATGCTCAAGTCCACCGCCGCCCTCTTTCTCACCCTCGCCACCACCTCCGTCTTTGCCGCGGACACGGTGGATTTCGTCACCAACCCCGGGACCATGCGTCCCAATTCCACTTTCGAACTCCGCTTCAGCAGTCCCATCGTCGCTGCGGAACAGGTGAACAAACCCGCATCACCGCCGCCATTGGTCATCCAGCCGCTATTGCCCGGCGAGTTCATGTGGATGTCGCAAAGCAGCGGAATACTCCGTCCATCCGTGCCCCCGGCCCTCAGCAGCACCTACGTCTTCACGCTCGCGCCCGGGCTCAAGACAGCCGACGGCAAGCCATTCACCGGAACGCTCCGGAGGGTCATCGACACTCCGCCTTTTCAGGTCATCGGCAGCTATCCGGGGAGGGGCTCTTCGAACGCGTCGGCACTCGCTGGGTTCAGGCTCTCCTTCAACGCGCCGGTGGACGCGACGAAAGCCGCATCCTTCATCACCTATACCGATCGGAGCGGTCTCATCATTCCGGCGAAAACGATGCAGACGGATCCGAATCGAATCGCCGGCCACGCGCATCCCGCCACACCGCCGAATCAATTCCACGTCGCGCCGGCAAGACCTCTGCCACCGAGTGCCGAGTGGAAACTGGTCGTGGATACCGGACTCCCGGCGGTGGAGCCCGGCCTCAAAACGCTCACTCCATGGTCCGTCAGCGTGGGGACTGTCCGTCCATTTGTCGTCTCGGCTGTGCGCGCGGAGAATACTCTCTCCGAGAAGCGCAGAATCTCGCTCGTTCTCTCGAAGATGCCCGCAAAGGAAGTCAGTGGGAAATCGTTCGAACGCTGGGTCCGCATCGAGCCGAGGCCGGAGAATCTCACCGCTTCGATTGAGAGTGCGCACTGGGACGGCACATCGACGGTGACGTTGAAGGGCGACTTTATGCTGCACCAGGACTACCGCGTCACCGTGTGCGCGGGCCTTCCCGCTGTGGAGGGCTTTATCCTGCCGGCGGATCATGATGCCGTGGTGAAGTTCGACGCCATCGAGCCCCGGCTTGGATTTGAAGACGGCTCCGCCAGCCAGGTCAGCAGTGGAAACCGCAAGGTCCAACTGCTGTCGATCAATGTTCCGCGCGTCCGCGTCACCGCCAAGGCCTTCACGCCGGACACCGCCGCCGACGCCGCGCGGGCCTACCGGCGCTACTTCGATTACGATCGGCTCAAACCCGACGAGATGCACAAGATCGATATCGGGTCACTGCCGGGCCGGACCGTCTTCCAGCAGGACTACCCGCTTCCGGCCCGCGTGGATGAACCGGATCAGCTCGCGCTCGACTGGGACAGGATCCTCGGCCCGGGCGCCACGGGGATTGCGCTCATCACCGCCGAGGCGCTCGACGTCGCGAACGGAGAAGAGATGCCGGGCTCGCAGACACTCATCCAGCTCACGGACCTCGGCGTCGTCTGGAAGGATTCAAACTCCGAGACGTTCCTCTTTGTCTTCTCGCTGAAGAGCGGACAGCCGATCGCCGGCGCCTCCCTCCAGCTCCTCGATGAAAAGAACGCCATCATCGGCGAGGCGACGACGGATGCCTCCGGGACCGCCCGTCTCCCAAACAGCAAACAAGCCGCATACCTTCTCGCGCGCAGCGGCAGCGACCTGAATCTCATCCGCTTCGAATACCGCGATCACATCTCCCACCACCGCTTCCGTATCGCATGGGATGGCGGCGAAGAGGATCTCGACGATGAATTCGCCGGCCAGAATGGGTCGAGACGGCATGTCCTCATGTTTACCGACCGACCGGTGTACAAGCCCGGCGAGACCTGCCACCTGAAGGGTATCGTCCGCGATGGGCGTCCCGGTTTTCCCGCGCTCCCCGACGGCCAGCAGGCAACGCTGGAAACCATTGATTCACGGGGGAAATCGTTCTTCGCACAGAAGGTCACGCTCTCGCCCGCGGGATCGTTTACGGCGGATGTGAAGCTCCCGTCCGGTCCTCTCGGGGATTACATTTGGCGGCTTCGTTTCGCCGGCGACAAACCCGCCGCCGATGAGGACAGGCGCCGCACCCATCACGACCACACTTTTGCAGTCCAGGAGTACCAACCCAACGCCTTCGAAATCCTCATCGGCCAGCCGAAGACCGAGCCCGGCACTTCGGACACCGTATTCGCCATGCGGGCAAAATATTACATGGGCAAGCCGCTCTCGAAGGCCGAGGTGAACTGGTCGCTAGAAGCAGCCGATGCCGGCTTCCAGCCGGACGGATTCGACAGGTTCACATTCTGCGATGGCGCGAGGTGGGAGCTCAGCGAGGCGCCAGCCTTCAGCGAAAACGGAACTCTCGAGGTCGCGGAAGACGGCACTGCTTCGATTCACAGCAGAATTCCATTCAACGAAAAATCCCCGCAGCCCCGGCAGGCGGGAATCCGTTGCGAGGTGACCGATGTGAACCAGCAGACGGTTTCCGAGGCAAAAGCGGTGACGCTGCACAGCTCGGATTTCTACGTCGGCATCGCCGCGTTGCCCGAGGTCATCCGCGAAGGCGAGGCGCTTCCGCTTCAGCTCATCGCCGTGCAGTCCGACGGGACACCGCGGATGGAACCCGTCGAGGCGCAAGTCCGCCTCCTGCGAGTCGATTGGCAGACGAATCGCGTGCAAGGCGCCGGCTACTCCGAATCGTATCAAAGCAAAGCGACGCTCACCCCCTGCGCCCAGGTGGCGCTGCGGACCCAGCCCGTGAAGAAGACCGCCGCGGGCTGGGTGCTCGCGAACCCCGAGGTCCGGGACATGAGCCTCACTGTGCCGCAACCCGGGCAGTATCAGATCGAGGCCACCACGAAAGACGCAGGCGGGCGTCCGATCCTCACGAGCCGCATGCTGTACGTCCATGGCCGCGCCGCGACGGTGTGGAACTATCGCAACCCGTTTCAGATCGAGATCGTCCCCGACAAGACCGAATACGCCTCGGGAGAAACCGCGACGCTCCTCGTGAAGGCGCCGATCAGCGGCACCGCGCTGGTGACCGTCGAACGGGAACACGTGCGGCGCTCCTTTCTAGCCAGGCTGGAAGGCAACGCCCCCGCCGTGCGGGTGCAACTTGAACCCGACGACGCGCCGAATGTTTACGTCTCCGTGCTGATCCTGCGCGGAACCGCGGACAGCCCGAAGAAATTCAAGATGCCGGAGTATCGCGTCGGTTACTGCGCGCTTCCCGTGCAGCGACGCGACTCCAGGCTTGTCGTGAGCGCCCAGCCTTCCCGCAGTGCGTACCGTCCGGGCGAGCCGGTGGAACTGCGCGTCGAGGCGCGCACCGCAACCAGCAAGCCAGTGGCCGGTGCGGAGGTGACGCTCTATGCGGTGGATGAGGGGATTCTCAGTCTCATGGGATACGAGACGCCGGACCCATACTCGTTCTTCAATCGCCGTCGCGCCCTCGGTGTTTCCACCGGCCTCACGCTCCCGGATTTGAAATCCGAGGATCCCGCGCACCGAGTCTTCGGCAACAAGGGTTACCTCATCGGCGACGGCGGCGAATCCATGAGTCTGCGAAAGAACTTCCTCGCATGTGCGTACTGGAACGCATCGCTGCGGACCGATGAAGCCGGGCAGGTCACGGCGCGATTCACCGCACCCGACAGCCTCACCCGCTACCGCATCATCGCCGTGGTGCTCACGGAAACGGATCAGTTCGGCAGCGCTTCCGGCGCATTCGAGGTGAACAAGCCCGTGATGATCGAACCGGTGCCGCCCCGCTTTGGAAACGTCGGCGATCGAATCATCGCGCGCTCCGTCATTCACAATACGACAGCCCTCGAAGGGGATGCGGAAGTCCGCCTCGTCCTCGACAGCACCGCGCGCTCCTCGGAGCCGCTCACCGCCCGCGTTCATCTGAAACCCGGCACTTCAGTCCCCGTTGATTTTCCGGTCGAGTTCGTGAGCGTCGGCGAGGCGGTGTGGAAGTTCACGGTGGATTTCGCCTCCGGCGGCACCTCGTATCGCGATGCGGTCGAATCGCGGCTGAAGGTGGCCTTTCCCGCCCCGCTGCTCCGGCAGATCGTCCAGGGCCGCGCAGCAGCCGGCGGGACTGAGATGCTCGGCGCGATCGATCCGGCGCTCCTGAACGGCCACGGAATGGTGCGGGTATCACTCTCGAATTCCCGCGTCGTCGAACTCCGTGAGAGCCTCTCGCAATTGCTTCACTATCCGTACGGCTGCGTGGAACAGACGACCAGCAGCACGCTGCCGTGGCTTTCGCTCCGCGGTCTGGGCGGTGCGCTGCCGGAACTCATGAGACCGGAGAGCGAAGTGAAACGCTCGATTCAGCACGGCGTGGACAGGCTGCTCAGCATGCAGACGGAATCCGGCGGGCTGGCCTACTGGCCCGGCGGCAGCGAGCCGTTGCTCTACGCGAGTGCGTGGGGCGG
>JBEBGK010001046.1:0-1808 GCA_040081515.1 Chthoniobacteraceae bacterium | reverse complement strand
CGGCGTCGAGACCCCCATCATCGATCAGGTGAAGGCAATCCTCGACGGCTCGGTCTCGCCCGCCGATGCCATGGCGCGCCTCCTCGGCCGCGACCCAACGCCCGAGTAGCGCGGACAATCCTGTCCGCGCACGTTCTCAGGCGGGAGCATACAGTTGTGCGGCCTTGCGCCGCAGTTCCAGCCGGCGGGGCAAGCTGGCATTCGCCCCGGCAGTCGTTGCAACGACATCGCTCCAGCTCAGACAAGCCGCAGGTGAGGTTGCTGGCGGCAGCGGTTGAATCGGATCGCCAACTCAAAGGGCTGACGCAAGCGAGCCCATCGCGACAAGCGGAAGTCCGCGCCGAGCATCGTGCTCATCCCGCCAATCCGAATCTGTCGGACGGGCGCCGGAGTCACGGGCGGCTCGCTGGATAATCCGAAACCTTGCCGTTCGGCTTCGTGGCCGGTATTCACCGCAAAGGCTGCGCGATGCCCATTCCGCCTCGCTGGCAACGACTCCTATCCATGAAAACTCCTGCATTCCTGCCCACCTTCATTTTCGCAGCCGTGACTCTCTGGCAACTGCCGGACGCCGCCGCTGACGTTCGTCTCCCCGCGATTCTGTCCGACCATGCGGTCCTGCAAACCGACGTGCCCGTGCCAGTGTGGGGATGGGCGGATGCCGGGGAGAAAGTGGAAGTCTCGATTGCGGGACAAACGAAATCCACGATGCCGGAGTCGGGCGGGAAGTGGATGCTGAAGCTCGATCCGCTGAAGGCCGGCGGTCCGCATGAGATGACGGTGAAGGGCAGGAATACGATCACGGTGAAGGACGTGCTCGTCGGCGAAGTGTGGCTCGGCTCGGGGCAGTCGAACATGGCGATGCAGGTCAGTCGCGCGAAGGATTTCGAGCAGGAGAAGGCGGCGGCGAATCTGCCACAGGTGCGGATGTTCACCGAGGCCTCCGCTGCCTCGGGCAAGGCGGAGGAGCAGGGGAAAGGCACGTGGGTCGTGTGCTCGCCCGAAACGGTCGGGACGTTTTCCGCGACGCTCTTTTTCTGCGGACGCGAAATCCACAAGTCGCTCGGCATTCCTGTGGGTCTCATCAATTCCTCTGTGGGCGGCACACCGATCGAGTCATGGATCGCGCCCGAGGCGCAGCTCGCATCGCCGGAGCTGAAGGCTTTCTTTGACGCGACGAAGAAGACCGACGCGGCTTTCGATCCGGTGGCGGCGAAGGCCGTGTATGAGAAGCAACTCGCCAAATGGAAGGAGACCGCGAAGGCTGCGAAGGCGGAGGGCAAGCCCGTGCCCCGTGCGCCGCGCGATCCTGTGGCGCTGCGGGAGCGGAAGGGGAATGTGGGCGGACTTTTCAACGGGAAGATTGCGCCGCTCATTCCGTACGCGATCCGCGGCGCGCTGTGGTATCAGGGCGAGGCGAATACGAATGGAGACAAGCCGCCGTTTTATGAGCATCAGCTCGCGTTGCTCGTCACCGACTGGCGCAAGCGCTGGGGCTACGAGTTCCCGTTCGCGTGGGTGCAGTTGCCGAATTTTGTGCGCCCCGGCGACGGCTGGCCCCTCGTGCGCGAGGCGATGTTGAAGACGCTCAAGCTGCCGAAGACCGGCATGGCCATCACGATCGACATCGGCGAGCAGAAGGACATTCATCCGAAGAACAAACAGGAGGTCGGGCGCCGGCTTTCTCTCTGGGCGCTGAGTTCGGTGTACGGAAAGAAAGTCGAGAGCGCTTCAGGTCCGCTGCCCGCAGGGCATGAAGTTCACGGTGACAAGATCACGCTGAAATTCACACACGCCGATGGCGGACT
>JBEBGK010001045.1:0-1809 GCA_040081515.1 Chthoniobacteraceae bacterium | reverse complement strand
CGCAAGCATCGCGACCAGGTGATGAAGAAGGTGATGAAGGACAAGCGCCTCGCCAGCATGATGGACCCGAAGAAAATGCCCTTCGACGCCAAGCGCATGATCTTCGGCGGCTTCAAGGTCGTGGTGGACGGCTGATCATGGCAACCGGCACTGTTCGTCTCCACCGCGTATTGCGCGCGCCTCCGGCCCGGGTCTACCGGGCCTTCGTCGAGGCGGGCGCCATGGCCAAGTGGATTCCACCAAACGGCTTCACCTGCACGGTCCATCACATGGAGGCGAAAGTCGGCGGCACCTTCCGGATGTCGTTCACGAACTTCTCCGCCGACAAGAGCCATTCCTTCGGCGGCGAGTATCTTGAGCTGGTACCGGGAAAATTGATCCGTTACACCGACAAGTTCGACGACCCGAATCTTCCGGGCGTGATCGAGGTGACGGTGTCCCTGAAAGCCGTTTCCTGCGGAACCGACATCGACATTGTGCAGGCAGGCATTCCGGAGGCGATACCCGTTGAAATGTGCTATCTCGGCTGGCAGGAATCCCTTGTAGCGCTCGCGCAGCTCGTCGAGCCGGAAATTCCCGGGTAGGCGACTCATGCGGATACTAAAGATCATTGGCATCGTGTTTGCGCTTTTTGTCGCGGGGGCGCTCGCTCTGGCGGCGATGAAGCCGGATACGTTCCGCGTCGAGCGGACGGCGAGCATCAAGGCGCCGCCCGACAAGATCTACGCGCTCATCCACGACCTGAAGGCCTGGAGCACCTGGTCGCCGTACGAGAAGAAGGACCCGGCCATGAAGCGCACCTTCGGCGCCACGACGGCCGGCAAGGGTGCGGTCTACGAATGGGACGGCGACAAGAACGTCGGCAAGGGCCGCATGGAGATCACGAGCGCCACGCCGCCCTCGAAGGTCGTCATCAAGCTGGATTTCATTGAACCCATCGAAGGGCACAACACGGCCGAGTTCACCACGGACGGCAAGGATGGCGTCACGACGGTTACCTGGGCGATGTACGGCCCCGCCAATTTCGTGTCGAAGTTGATGGGCGTGTTCTTCAACATGGACAGGATGATCGGCACGGATTTCGAGGCCGGCCTCGCCAACCTGAAAACGGTCGCGGAAAAGTAAGGAGTACCCATGCAAGTCCAGCCCTACCTGTTTTTCGACGGCCGCTGCGAAGAGGCGATCGAGTTCTACAAGAGCACGCTCGGCATCAAGGTCGAGATGGTGATGCGCTTCAAGGACAACCCGGACCCGCAGCCGGGCAGTTGCCCGCCGGGCGCGGAAGACAAGGTGATGCACGCCGCGTTCCATGTCGGCGATACCCTGGTGATGGCGTCCGACGGCTTTGCGAAGGGCAAACCGGAATTCAAGGGATTCTCGTTGTCTGTGGACGTGAAGACCGAGGCCGAGGCCGACAAGTTGTTCGCCGCGCTCGGCAAGGGCGGCCAGGTGGCCATGCCGTTGTCGAAGACCTTCTTCTCGCCGCGTTTTGGAATGGTGACCGACAAATTCGGCGTGGGCTGGATGGTCATCGTGCCGCCGAAGATGTAGCAGCGGGCAGGGCTCGATGAAAAACTACGGCTGGGTGGTCGTCGCTGCCGGGGCGCTGATTACGTGCATCGCCTTCGGCGCGGTCTTTTCGCTCGCGGTTTTCCTTCAACCGATGGCGGACGACACCGGCTGGTCGCGCGCCGGAATTTCGGGCGCCATGACCCTGGTGTTCCTCGCCATGGGCGTGGGCGGATTCGTCTGGGGCGCGTTGAGCGACCGCATCGGCGCGCGGCCGGTGGTGCTCGCGGGTTCCGTGCT
>JBEBGK010000152.1:0-7235 GCA_040081515.1 Chthoniobacteraceae bacterium | reverse complement strand
GGCGCGCCGGAGAATGGCGACGGCGATTTCATCCTGCCGCGTCACCGCCGCCTCGAAGACGACCCGGGCGAGCGATGCGATCTCGGCCTTGCCCGCCGTCAGGGACCACTCGATGAGCGCCTCGGGATCGTTCATCTGGAGAAAGGCGAGCATGTCTGCGCCGAGCGGCGGCCAGTCGGCATGGATGTCGGAAATGGTCACGGTCGATCGCAGGGCATGCACGGCGATGTCGCATGCGCTGCCGCGGTCGCCGATGATGTGGCCGCGCCCGCCGATCTTCACGGTCGCGCCGCTGCGATTCCGGCCGAGGCAGCACGAGCCGGTGCCGCTGAGCAGGAGCACCTGCGCGGCGCAATCGTCGCGCCATTCATCGGCCTCGAGCGCGAGGAGCAGATCGTCGCCCACGACCGACGGCACTCCGGGCCAGATCCGTGTCACCGCGCGGCTCAGCCGGCGGCGATCTCCCGTGGAGCGCACCCCGGCGAGCCCGATGCCGATGCGGTCCGGCTGCGCGGGGAGCTGATCGCGGATGCCGGAGAGCAATGCCGAAAGTTCCTCGCTGTTCAGCAGCGCGAGATTTCCGGGCCCGGCGGAGACCGATGCCAGCACCGAATCGTCGGCGTCATTGACGAGCAGCGCCGAAGTCCGTGTGCCACCGCCTTCGATTCCGAGGAGATTCATTCTGCGAATCTATCGCAGCCTGGGGAGTCTATTCCAGTTCGTCCGTTAGTTTTCGCCTTTGACGCTGAACGAATGTGCGCCGTCAAACAGGATGCACCACTCGTGGAGCGGAACTCGCATGACCGGGCGCGGCGTCAAGTGTGCCGCGGCACATCCATTCCCGGGTAAGGCCGAGCGCGAGGAGCCACATGCACCATCCGGCAATCGCGGGCGCGAAATGCATCCAGCTCAGGTAGCCGACGACGACATGCACGCCGATGGCCGCAGCGAATGCGACGTTGCCGGCCACGGCGAGCGCCTGCCACAGCCACCTTTCGCCCACGCGGATGCCCCATTGCGCAGCGAGCCAGATGGCGATGCCGGTGGAAATCAGCATACCTCCGAGGCTCGCACGATCATGCGCGATGAGCGGCAGCAGCCGTTCGTTCGCCACGCGCAGCCGGGCCGCGGTGGTCTGGAGAAAATCCAGATCCGTGCCGACGAGCACCGTGGTGCAACCGATGATGGAGATCACGACACCCGCGACCACCAGTCCCACGCCGAGCACGATGAACAGCAACTGCCCCCATTGGCCGCGCCTCCATGCGGGCGTCTCGCGCCATTCCGCCGAGGCCGGCGGGTGCGCAGGGCCGGACGGTGCGAAAAGAGTGAGCACCACGAACTGAAACACAATCGCAGTCACGAACGCATGGAACGGATCGAAGTAACCGAACCCGAGGAACAGGAAGAAGCTGAAGAAGCCGCTCATCGCCGAATACACGATGGCGACCTTGGCCCAGTGCGCACCGCGCCGGAGCGCGTTCCAAGCGATGGCTGAGTAGAGCACGCCGAGGCTGAGCATCGTGCCGGCGAGCGACATCCGATCGTGGGCCATGAACGGCAGGAGCCGGGGGTTGATCGCGGTGAATGCCTCGCGCGGGATGCCGCACAGCGCCTCGTCGTAGGGCAGCACCACACGCGTGCATGCCATGACCACGGCCATCGCGCCGCCCACGATCATCGCGATGCCGAGCATCAGCGCCCAGAACCACGAGCGTCGCGAGGCATCGAGCGTGAGGGGCTCCAGCGCCATCGGCGGCAGTTTGGAAAGCAGCGCCTCGTTGATTCGCTTCACCAGACCGGGCCCCGACAGCACGAGTCCGGCATCCACGCTCGCGAGCGAGGCGCCGGCCGCGAAGAGTTCCCGTGCATCGGCAGGCTGCTGCGCACCACTCGCGATGATCATCTTTTCACCGAGGGCACGGCGGGCGGCGGTGACGGTCTGGCGGACGGATTCCGCGTCGCCGGAAATCCAGACACCGTCCGCTTCCTGAACATCGGCGAAGTCTGAAAACCCCGCCGGCACTGCGATGATGACCAGTCCGGTGAACGAAGCGCGGATGGCCGCGAATAGCGCCTTTGCAGCGCGCGGAAGAACAATGCCGTCTGTATGGCCGGCGAGGCGAGCCGCGAGCCGCGTGAGACTTTCGTCCGAGCCGTGAGCCAGTCGGGTGAAGACGGGAACCGAACGGTCGGAGTGTCGGGCAAGATGCCCGAGTGTGTCCGTTGCATTCACAGACGGTTCCGCTCCCTTGCGCCCAACCTTTTGCCCGGAGATGTCCACGACCCATTCCGGAGCACCGGCGGACTGCTCCGCAAGCGGCCCGATTTCCACGAAGCCACACCCAAACCTCGCGAGCGCACCAAGCGCCGCGCCGGACGGATCGAGTATCGCGCCGATGCCGATGGGACTTGGGAACGTCTGGCCCACGAACGTCTTTGCGAGGCGTGGATCGGCGCGCATGTGCCCGAGGAAATCGACCGCCGCGCGGCCCGGCGCAGACCGGCCGATCAACGCGAGTGTGCCGACGGCGATCCTACGGGCACGTTCCGGCGGCAGCCGAAGCAGGAGCGGGCGAAGGAATGTCCGGTAGCTCCAGTCGGGCATGGCGTCAGCGTCGCAGTGGGTTTCCGGATGACCGTTGGAAAGGAGGAGTGTCGCGCATGGGGAGTCCCATGGGATTTACGCGCGGGACGGAAGCCGGGCAACACTGGCGGTGAAGCCAGGCACGGATCGCGGGCTTGCGTCGCGCATCAGCGAACCGGTAGCTTTGCGGGGCCCTGATGAAATTCCGCCGCTTCGCTCCCGCTCTCACGGCGTTGTGGATGGCCGCTCAAGCGATCGCCCAGACGCCGGCTGCGCTGCCGGGTGAACCGGGGAGCTTCAGCGACATCCCGATCGATATCGCCGCGGAGAAGCTCGATGCCTCTGGCGCGCTGGCGACCGCGTCGGGAAATGTGCAGATTTCCTATGGCTCGACGACGATCTACTGCGACCAGGCGCAGTACGATCCGACCACGCGCGACGTCATCGCGACGGGGAATGTGCGCATCTATCGCGACGGGCAGCTCGTGACGGCGGAGCGCGCCGTTTACAATCTCGAGAGCAAGGACATCTCGGGCGCGTCCGTGCATGGCGAGACGACGCCGTTCATGTTCGCGGGGAATTCGTTCCAGAACGTGCCGGGAACGAGCGGCTATCTCGTGAAGGAGAGCCTCTTCACCACGAGCGACTCCGCGAATCCGGACTGGTCGCTGCGCGCGCGGCGGGTGCGCATTTATCCGAATGACCGGGTGATCCTGCACGATGTGAAGCTCTACATCGGCAACACGCCGGTGATGTGGTTCCCGTTCGTGTACCAGTCGCTGAACCAGAAGAACGCGTTCACGATCACGCCCGGCTTCCGGTCGGCGTGGGGCGCGCATCTGCTGACGAATTACACCTTTCCCATCAGCGAACAGATCGGTGGGACGCTGCGGCTGGACTATCTCACGCGGCGCGGCCCGGCCTTCGGCCTCGGGACGGAATGGGCGCCCAAGCAGGACGGCGGGAAGAATTGGGGCCGCTTCACGACCTACGGCCTGGACGACCAGGACTCGGACGTGAACAACACCGGCCTCGCGCGGGAAGCAATCCCGTCCGGGCGCTATCGTGTCACCTTCCAGGCGCGGCAGTACATCACGGAGGACATCTTCGCCTCGGTGGACATCAACAAGCTGAGCGACACGCGCTTTTTGCAGGACTTCTTTGAAAATGAGTTCCTGACGAATCCGCAGCCCGACAACGTCGTGAGCCTCACCAAGTTCGCCGACAACTACACGATGACCGTGCTGGCGCGGAAGCAGATCAACGAGTTCTTCGACGGCACGGAGCGACTGCCGGAGGCGGCGCTCGATTTCACGCGCCATCCGCTCTTCGGGAGCGGGGTGTTTTACGAAGGGCAGACCAGCGGGGGCTTCTACCGCCGGAACTTCGCCACGAGCGGCACCCTGCCGGATTACTCGTTCGCCCGCCTCGATTCGTTTCATCAGCTCCTTTTTCCGAAGACATTTTTCGGCTGGCTCAATGTCATCCCCCGCGCCGGAGTGCGCGGGACGTGGTATTCCGAGAGCGGCGCGATCGTCCCCTTCCAGCAGACCTCGACGCTGACGCTCGCGAACGGCTCGCAGCAGACCGTCACCAACACGATCAACAGGCTGGTGCAGCGCGGAGAGGCGTTCCGGCCCGTGTTCAACGGGGGGGTGGAGGTCTCCTTCAAGGCGTCGAAGGCGTATGAATCCGTCCAAAGCCGTCGCTGGGGCCTCGACGGTCTCCGGCATATCGTCCAGCCCTACGCCAACCTCAGCTACGTGCAGGCGGGCAAGGATGCGCGGGACATCCTCCAGATCGACCGGGTCGAGCGCCAGTCGCAACCGCCGCCCATCGACTTCCCGGCGTTCAACACCATCGACACGATCGACGACTGGAACATCCTCCGCCTCGGCACAAGGAACCGGCTGCAAACGCGCCGCGACGACGCGACCTTCAACTGGCTGGAGCTGGACAGTTTCTTCGACATTCGTTTCCAGCGGCCGAACTTCGGCGGACTCGATCCGGACGGCGGCTCCTTTTCCAATCTCGTCAACCGCCTGCGATGGAATCCCCTCCCGTGGGTGAGCTTCAGCACAGGCGCGCAGATCCCGGTGTTCGACGGCGGCTTCACCGAGGTGAACTCGAATGCCTACTTCCTCCTGAACGACCGTTTCAGTTTCAGCATCGGGCATCGTTTCATCGACAATAACGTGCTGTTTCAAAACAGCTCGCTGCTCGACCTCGGCGCCTACTTCCGGATCAACGACAACTGGGGCTTCTCCGCGCGCGGCGACTACGAATTCCGCGACAACACGCTCCAGACGCAGGTTTATGAGCTGCACAAGGATCTCTCGAGCTGGGTTGCCAGCCTCGGCTTCATCGCGCGCAACAACGGCACCGCGGCCACGAGCCAGTACGATTACGGTGTCGTCCTCACTTTCACGCTGAAGGACCTGCCCGATCTCCGGCTCCCGCTCAGCTTCAGTCCGCGCGGCCAGGGCAGCTCCGCCGCCGGCAAGAATCCGTAGTCCTTCAGGCGCGCTTCATCCGGAGCCGGGCTGCGCGGCGAGGCTCACGGGCGGGCCACGCGGAAATGGCGGACTGCTTCGCGGCCGGACGCGAGTTCGCGGACGCGGATCTGCCATACGCCGGGCGTGTCGTTCGGGGCGATGTCGATGCTCAGATCGAGGCGGCCATTCTTCGCGGCGTGGTAGCCGGTGAATTCTGCGTCCCGTCCTGCGGGGTCGGTGATTTCGACGCGCAGCGGGAACACCGCGGGGATCGCGGCGCCGGATTCACCGGCGATGGCGATCGCGATCTTCGCCGTCTCACCGGCGCGCGCGGAATCGGGACCATCCAGTTTCACGGAGGCAATTGCCGCCGGCGTCACGAGAAAAACCCCACCTTCGCCCGGACCGAGCTTCACGGGCCAGCGCAGCATGCCCTTGACGGCAGAGGCGGTGACTTCGCGTCCGGCGACGAGGTCGTAAACGCGGCCTTCCGGACGGACGAGCGCGATCTCCGCCTCGCTGGGCAGGCCGTTCTCCATCACCAGACCGTGCTGGCCGACGTAACTGCCGGCCTCGCGGTGATCATTCACGACGAAGACGTAGTCGCTCCCGGATGCCTCGCGACGCCGGATGACGATCTCCGGATTCGTGCTGTCGAGCACGCGCTGGTATTTAGGATCGAGCATGGCACGGAGCTTTGCGGCATTTGCGAGAAGCGCGGCTTTGTCGGCAGGGCCCTTTTTCACGCGCACCACCTTCGGGATTCGGATGTCCGGCACAATCGCGGGCGCGAGGTTCCCATCGCCGACGACGATGCCTCCGCGCCGCTGAAAATCCTGAATCCGCTTCGCCACGCCCGCGGTGAGCACGTCGCAATCGGCGAGCACGAGCACCTTGAATCCCTCGAGGCCGCGCTGGAGCAACTGCTCCTCGTAGATCACCTCGGGCTGGAGCTGCGCGTGCAGCAGCGTGAGGTAGGCCTCGTCGCTCGAATAACCGTAGCTGCCGCGCCGCGCGAACATCTGCGACGTGAAGCTGTCCAGGAATGCCACGTCGCTCCGGCATTCGCCAACCTGCAGCAGCGCGGGGCCGAGCGGTTCGAGGACGCCGCGATGAAGGCGGCGGAACTCCTCCTTCGTGTCGGGATGCGTGTAGCGGTATCCGCCGGTGCTGTCCGTCGGTACGAGCGCCTGCCAGCCGTGATACATGATTCCGCTCACCGGACGCGCGAGCTTGGTCCAGAACGATTCGCGCAGGTGCATCGGCGAAATCGTGATGTAGGCGGCGTCCGGGTCGTGATCATCGAAGGGCGAGGCGATGCTTTCCGCCCCCGCCTTCCTCGGCGCGGTCTGGGACCGATACCAGAAGAGCTGCGTCATCTTCATCACCCGCGGGTGCTGCGGGGAGTTCGTGGCCATGGCGAACATCTCGTCGGTGAAATAGCCGATGCACAGTGGATCAGGATTCGTGTAGGTCCACTGGCCGAGCACATCCACTTCGCCGCCGCTTCCGCCGATGCTCGCGGCGCGAATCGCCGGATCGAACCACGTCCAAACGTCGTCGCGCCCCGTCGAGTGAATGCCGCGGTGCACCGCCGTGTGCAGCGCATTCCAGCCGTCGCCAGCCGTCCAGAACCAGCGGTAGTATTTCAAAACGGGATGATCGTCCGGAATCACGCGGTCCGCGGGGAAGTCCTTCAGTCTGCCCCACTCGACGCCGTTCTTGATCATCACCTCCGGCGGAATCTCCGTGCCGGCGAACTTCCGGTACGCTTCGCGATCGAAATCCGAAAAACTCACCTGCGAACTGTCGCGCACCTCGGTGTTGATGAGCACCGCACGCCATGCGGGAAATGCATCGTAGTTCTGCGCCACGCTCGCGCCGACGTTGAAGCAGAACTCCGCGAGTCCCGGCAGCGCGGCGTTCACATCCGGGCGCGAGGCGTAGGGCTTCCCGTTGCGATCCACGCGCTGGAGCTCCTTGCGATCCTTGAGCCAGTGGCCGGGCGAAAGCGCGAACGCGATGCCGAAGTCGTTCGCGAGTGCGAAATCGAGCATTTCCTTCGTGTCGACGGTGCGCGCATCCGCGAAGGGAGGCACGGGCTTTTTCGCCTCCCAGATCTCCCCGTAGTCCGCGCCGCCCCCGAGGCAATG
>JBEBGK010000151.1:0-7239 GCA_040081515.1 Chthoniobacteraceae bacterium | reverse complement strand
CACGGCTATTCACGTCGCTGCCGCTCCGCGGCAAACACGGTTCCCTTCGTCGAGGGATCCTAGACACGCGTACTCTATCCCCCGGCCTTGGGCTCCGAGCATTCCAAACTTTTCCGTCCTGCACCCCGGCGCATGTCTCCATCCCCGCAACTTGCCAAGGGACCGGCCCGAGCGGCCATTTCGCCGGTTGCGATGCAAGGCTGCATCTGTACTCTCCACGCAATCGTTACCCTACCCGCCATGAAACTCCTCACACTCACATCGCTCCTCACCGCCATCACCCTCTCCGCCTCACTCTTCGCGGGTGATTCAAAAATCCAGTCGATCCCGTTGAAGGACATCGACGGCAAGGCCACCTCGCTCAAGGCATTTGAGGGGAAGGTCGTGCTCGCCGTGAACGTCGCCAGCCATTGCGGCAACACGCCGCAGTATTCGGGACTCCAGGCGCTGCACGACAAGTACAAGGACAAGGGCCTCGTGGTCGTCGGATTCCCCTGCAACGACTTCGGCGCGCAGGAACCCGGGACCAACAGCGAGATCAAGGAGTTCTGCACGTCGAAATACAGCGTGACCTTCCCGATGATGGACAAGATTCACGTCAAGGGCCCCGAGCAGCATCCGCTCTACAAGGAACTGACCGGCCCGGGCTCGCCGTTCCCCGGCAATGTGAAGTGGAACTTCGGGAAGTTCCTGCTCGGACGCGATGGCAGCGTGCTCGGCCGATTCGAACCTGGCACCGAGCCGGACGACGCGCAGATCACCAAGGCGATCGAAACCGCGCTCGCGAAAAAGTAGCCACGCAGGCCCCCGATGAGCGTCGCTGAAAAGGAGCGCCAGCTCATTGCGAAGCTTGCAGTGATCGAGGATCCGCACGAGCGGCTTGCGGCCCTGATGTCGCGGGCGAAGAAGTTCCCCGCCCCGCCCGCCGCAGAACTCACGGAGGAGAACCGGGTGACCGGCTGCCAGTCGCGGGTCTGGCTCACGGGCAGCCTCGAGTCCGGCCTGTGCCATTGGCGGATGGAATGCGATGCGCCGATGGTAAAGGGGCTCGTGGGGCTGCTTTGCGAACTCTACGACGGCATCGCGCCAGCCGATGTCCTCGCAACGGAGCCGGGGCTCTTTGAGGAACTCGGCATTTCGCGCATGGTCTCGCCGACACGGCTCCACGGGCTCGCCGCGGTCCGAGGCCGGATGAAACAACTGGCCTCGGCGTTCCTGGTGGAATCCGCACGATGAATCCCGCGCCACTGTTCGATGCGCACAACCATCTGCATGATGCGAGACTGCTGCGGTGGCGCGCGGGCTTCCTCGCCGAACTGCCCGCCGCCGGAGTGCATGGCGCCGTCGTGAACGGCACCCGGGAGGACGACTGGGACGAAGTCGCAGCCCTCGCCGACGCAACGCGCTGGGTGTTGCCGTCCTTCGGTCTTCATCCCTGGTATGTGAACGGACGCTCAACGGCGTGGCGCGAAAAACTCCTGCGGATGCTCGATGCCCATCCCGGCGCCGGCGTGGGCGAGATCGGGCTCGACCGGTGGATCGAAGGACACGATCCCGCCGCGCAGGCGGAGTGTTTCGCATGGCAGCTAGGAATCGCGGCGGAGCGGAATCTGCCCGCGACGATTCACTGCCTGCGCGCATGGGGCGCGCTGTGGGAAATCATCCGCAGTCATCCAGTGCCAGCGCGCGGCTTCCTGCTGCACGCCTACGGGGGACCGGCAGAGATGGTGCAGGGATTCCTCGATCACGGGGCCCGCTTTTCCTTTTCCCCTTCCTTCCTTCACGAGCGGAAGGCAGCGCAGCGGGAAATCTTCCGCCGCCTGCCTGCGGAGCGCATCCTCGTGGAAACCGACTCACCGGATCTCGCACCGCCGCCGGAGCGAAATCCCCATCCTCTCGTTTCCGAAGACGGCAGGACGCTGAACCATCCGCTGAACCTGCTCGTGGCGTATGACGGGCTCGCGGAAATCCGCGGCATCTCGCGCGCGGAGCTCGCGTCGCAGGTCTCGCTAAATTTCCCGCGGCTGTTCGGGGATTCGCGCCGGAGGCCGTGAGGCCGCCGCTCCCGCGCGCGTCGTTTCAGCGCAACTCCTGCACCGAGCGGGCATCGCGGATCAGCGCATTGAGACGGTCGAGCTGCGGGTCGAATGCAGGATGCGGCAGATGGATCGTCATCTCATCACTGTTCGCTCCGAAGGTGAGCGCATCCCACTGCAGCGAGGTGATCTGATCGTTGAACTTCGCCACCGCGCGCCCCCGGAAAAATGCGCGGGTTCCGTCCGGCGGATAAAAGATCGCGTGCTTGATCACGTCCTCCGTGACGACGCGCTGCATCTGGCCTTCCCGCACGAGCTCATAGTAGAGCCCGTTTTCGAGGGACACGTCGTGATACTCGAGATCGAGCGCCTGGAGCCACGGGTGGGACCAGTCGAGGTTCTCGGCCTCGCGAAAGGTCTCGAGCAAGAAACGCTTCGCAGCCCAATCACAACGATCGCGCGTGCTCATCGGATCGGAGGCGAGATCGCGCAGCACCTGTTCCCATTCCCGCAGGATCCACGCGGTGTCCTCACCGGGCTCGCAATGCCGCCGGGCCGCCTCAAGCCACTCCCGCTGGACGTCGAGGGCGCCCATCGTCGTGCCATCCTGCCGGCGCACGGGCCATTTCCAGTGCTGATCGCGGCTGACCAGCCGGGTGGCCAGAATGGGATCCTCCAGCGCGATGCGGGGCGCGCAGCCCTTTTCGATCAATTCCAGCACCAGGGCCGTCGTCCCGATCTTCATCGCGGTGGCCCACTCGGACATGTTCGCATCGCCGACGATGATGTGGAATCGCCGGTAGAGATCGCCGTCGGCATGCGGCTCGTCGCGTGTGTTGACGATGGGCCGGCGGTTCATCGTGTCGATGCTCGTGAGCACCTCGAAGAAATCGCTGCGCTGGGCGAGCTGGAAATCCGCGGAGTGAGTCCGCTCGTCCTCGCCCTCGACGCCGAGCTTGCCGGCGCCGGCGAAGAGCTGGCGCGTCACGAGGAAGGAGACGATGTCCCGCACGATGTGCTCCCACGGCACCTCGCGGCGCATGAGGAAATTGTCATGGCATCCGTAGCTGTGGCCCTGGAAGTCGGTGTTGTTTTTGTAAAGCCGGCAGGTCTGGCCGTCGGGCAGATGCGAGTTGCGGCGGCGCATGCACTCCTCGAGCACGCGCTCGCCAGCCTTGTCCTGGGCGACGATGTCCTTGAGCGTGGCGCACTCGGGCGTCGAGTATTCCGGGTGGGCGTGGTCGTTGTAAAATCGGGCGCCGTTCGACAGCACGAGGTCGCTCTTGATCTCCGCAAAGGACAGGTTCCGGTGCTTGTCGAGTTCGTAGTAGGCGGCCTCGTCGGTGTCCTGGCGCAGTTCCGGCGCTCGGAAGCCGCGGGCATCCTGGTGCGGATCCTCGCCGGTGTAATCCCACTTCAGATGCGCCCCATGCTCGGTGTAGCTGCGCACGATGGCGATGCTCTCGCGCACCACGTCGAGGTCGGCCATGCCGTCCACGGTGATTCCATATTCCGTTTCAAGGCCGAAGACGCGTTTCATCTTCCGCAACAGTTACCCGCCGCCGCCAAAAGTGCCAGCCTGGACGCGGCAGACCCCGGATTCCCCGCGGCTATTTCGCCGCCATCCTGTTCCCATGCCCTGGAAAGTGCACCGTCGTGCAGTCCGGGCAGATTCCGTGGCTGAAATCCGCGTCCGAGTGGTGGCAGACGTAGTCTTCCAGTTCCTCCCACTGGCCGTCTTCATCGCGAATCTTCCTGCAGTAGGAACACATCGGGAGCAGCGAACTCAGTGCGCGGACATGATCAAGCGCCTCCGCCAGCCGCGCAGAGGTACGGCGCAACTCCAGCAGGTACGACACCTGGCGGGCCAGCACCTCGAGTGCGGTCTTCTGGGCCGGCGGCAATTCGTGCGGTTTCCGGTCGATGACGCACAACGTGCCGAGGATCTGTCCCTCGGGATTGACCAGCGGCACGCCCGCGTAGAAGCGGATCTTCGGTCCGTCGAGAACGAGCGGATTGTCCGCAAAACGGACGTCCTGCGTGGCATCCGGCACGACCATCGTTTCCTCGGCAAGAATCGCGTGCGCGCAGAATGCCAGGTCGCGGGATGTCTCGCACACATCGAGACCCGTCTTCGATTTGAACCATTGCCGGCTCTCATCGACGAGCGAGACGAGGGAGATGGGACATCCGCAGATGAAGGAGGCGAGGGTGGTGATGTCATCGAACGCCTGCTCCGCGCAGGTGTCCATGATCCGGTATTGCCTCAGGGCCTGAAGCCGCTCGGCTTCGTTTGAAGGTATGGGAGCACTCACTCAGAAACAAAACAGCACTTCGAATGCCAGCTCCCCGACGCCGCCTATGGCTTGCCTCCGGTCCCGCTTGCCGTAAAAGCGCCGGGTGACGCGCTGCCTTATCCTCTTTGCCCTTGCGATCGCCGCACCGCTGTATGCGGACATGGCTGCGCAGGATGCCCGGTTTCGCAAGCTGCCACCGGGTCGCGCGATCTGTCCTCCGCGGGCGCTCGAAGGAATGGCGCTCGCGCTCGCCAGGACGCGCCCCTACGGCACGGCGGAACTTGTGGAGGCCAAGGACGCGCCCGGATTCGAGAAGGTCCTGCGCCTCACGACAAAGAAGCAACCGGAGAATCCATGGGACTTTCAAACGAATGCGAAATGCTCGGTGGGTGTCAAAAAGGGCGAGGTGTTGCTGGCCGTATTCTGGGCGCGCGCGACCGGGTCCGGCGATGAGGCGGAGAGCACATTCGTCTTCGAATTGGGACGGCCGCCGTACACGAAATCAGTCAGCTACCGCTTCGATTGCGGTCGGGCGTGGTCGAAATTCTATGTGCCCTTCCTCTCGGCGATCGACTATGAGCCGGGGGACATCGCGCTGCACTTTCACGGGGGAAAAGCGAGGCAGGCGATGGAGATCGGAGGACTCCGCGTCACCAGCTACGGTGGCGCCGTCACGCTCGGCCAGCTGCCTTATACGCCGCTGACCTACAAGGGCCGGGCGGACGATGCGCCATGGCGGAAGGAGGCCGCCGACTGGATCGAGAAGAACCGGAAGGCGCAACTCACCATCGTCGTCCACAAGACGAGCGGGAAGCTGCTGCCGTGGGCCACGGTCCGCGTCCGGCAGCAGCGACACGCGTACGGGTTCGGGAGCGCAGTGGCGGCCTCGCCGTTGCTCGATTCCGGGCCGGACGCCGACATGTACCGCCACGTGATCCCCGGGGCGTTCAACAAGGCGACCATCGAGAACGATCTGAAGTGGCCCGAATTCGAACGCAACCGGCAGCGGGCGCTCGACGCGGTGAAATGGCTCCGCGAGGCCGGCATCGCGGTGCGCGGACACACATTGCTCTGGCCGGGCTGGGACCGGCTGCCGAAGGACGTCGCGGCGCTGCAAGCCCGGCCGGAGGAACTCCGCAAACGGATTCTCGACCACGTTCGCGACGAGGTGACCGCATTCAAGGGCCAGATCGCCGAGTGGGACGTGGTGAACGAGCCGGTGTCCAACACCGACGTGCAGCGCGTGCTCGGCGATGGCATTCTCGCGGACGCCTTCCGGCTTGCGAACGAGATCGATCCGCAGGCGCGGCTCTTCATCAATGACTACGGGATTCTCTCCGATGGCGGCGAGAACCGGGAACATCAGGACGGCTACTTCCGGGTCATCCGCGCACTGCTCGATGCAAAGGCGCCCGTGCATGGAATCGGCATGCAGGGGCATTTCAACGAACAGCTCACGTCACCGACGCGGATCTGGGAAATCCTGGATCGTTTTGTCGAACTGAAGCTGCCGATCCAGATCACCGAGCACGACATCAACGTCTGGGACGAAGAAGTGATGGCGGACTACACCCGCGATTTCCTGACGGCGATCTTCGCGCACCCGGCGACAACCGGGATCGTGACGTGGGGATTCTGGGAGAAGCGGCATTGGATTCCAAATGCGGCGCCGTGGACGGCGGGCTGGCAACTCCGCTCCCACGGTCGCGTATGGTACGACCTCGTTTACAAGAAATGGTGGACCCGGGTGAACACCGAGACGGGACGCAACGGCGTGGCCAAGGTCCGCGGGTTTCTGGGCGACTACATCATCGAAGTCGAGTATGGCGCCACGACCAAGAAGGTGCCCGTGAAACTGGGCCGGGGCGGCGCGCGGGTGGAGGTCGAGTTGTGACGGCCCTCGAGCCGCCGGGGTTACGGGCTGACGATCGGAAGTGCGACCAGCCCGGGAGAACTGCTGGCGACGCCGCCGCTGAAACCGCCACCGCCACCACCGAAGAAACCACCTGCGCCGCCGAAGCCCGCACCGCTGCCAGCACCCATGTTCGGCACGAGGAAGGCTGCCGCATTCGCCAGGAGCGCTACGCTCGCGCTGCTTCCACCCGCATTGCGAGATTTCTGGTATGTGACCGAGCCTTTCGTCGGGTCTTCGGCCTTGCGGGCGCTCTCCGCGCGCGCCTTTTGAAGTGCCGGCTGCTCGTAGGGAATGCCTTCTTCAACCGGTCCCTCGGGCGCCTTCGCAGCGAGCGTGATCATCGGCGAAGCATCGGGCAGGAAAGGGCCTGTCCGAGAGCAATCGTCCACAGCGACCTCCAAGCTGTCGGAAGTCCCGTCGAGCGCGATCCTGAACTCGGGCGCTCCTCGGGCGCGTCCCTTGGAACTGAGATCCACCCTGTTCGAAAAGAGCGAGGGAATCGTCTGAAGGTAAATCAAGAGCAGGAGAAAGAGCGCTAAGCGGAGAGCCTTGCCCGAGCGCGTGGTGGTGAGAGGTGTGTTCGATTTCACTGGTGGCAGCGCAGCGTGCGCTCCCACGGATCAATGCACGCATTGTGCCATAGCCTTCGCTTTTAATATAAAAACCATAAAAGTGTTCGCTCTGGCCCTTGTTGGGTGGAAACCGTGTACCGGCCATGCGTCGAGTCCTCCGGTTCCTCGCCTTGAGGCAGGTTGCCTCGCGTCGTCCGCGTGGAAGCCGGATTGCAGGGCTCCCTTCTTCGCTTCAGCAAGACGTGACAGCGCAAACCCCAGCCGGGAGACCTCGGCGAGAATGCACCGATGCGCCGTCAGCAGCCCTCGACACGCGCCGATGACCAGCCGCGCGAGCAGTCGGGATTCCGCCCGATAAACGGCAAGAAAAAGCGCGCGAGGGTCAAACCTCGCGCGCTCATTCAAAGTTCAGCCAATGG
>JBEBGK010001044.1:0-1812 GCA_040081515.1 Chthoniobacteraceae bacterium | reverse complement strand
CTCCTCAGCCAGAGTTACCCCGGCACCGGTCGCGCGCGCATTCACCGGTTCGCCGACGACATCGTGGAGACGCTGACGGGATCGCGCGGCATCGCCTCCACGAAGATTGCGTTTGTTTCCACCCGGACCGGCCGCAAGGAGATCCATACATGCGACGCGGATGGCTCGAATCTCGTCCAGCTCACGCACGACGGCGCCATCAGCGTCTCGCCCTGCATCAGCCCGGATGGACAATCGCTCATCTACACGGGCTACCAGAGCGGCTATGCGGATGTGTACCGGGTGAATCTCGCCTCCGGGGCGCGTTCGCGGATCATCAAGTATCCCGGCACCAACAGCGGCGCGAGTTTCTCGCCGGACGGCGGCCGCATCGCGGTGACGCTGAGCAAGGACGGGAACCCGGAGATCTACGTCACCGGCTCCGGGGGAGGCTCGGCTCGGCGGATCACGCGCACGCGGGGGGTCGAGAGTTCGCCGACGTGGTCGCCCGACGGCTCCGAATTGATTTTCTGCAGCGATGACGGCGGGTCCCCGCAGCTTTACCGCGTCTCCGCCTCGGGTGGCAGCCCGTCGCGGCTCGCCACGGGATTCGGCTACAACACGGAGCCAAACTGGTCGCCGGATGGAAAGCGCGTGGCTTTCAACACGCGGAGCGGCGGCTCCTTCACCGTGGCGATCCTCGATCTCGCGGGCGGCGGAGTACGGACCGTGGGGGAGGGGCAGGACCCCGTGTGGGGTGCGGATTCGCGCCATCTTCTTTTCGCGTCGGGCGGGTCGCTCATCATGCTCGATTCGCAGACGGGCTCCCGGGTCACGGTGATCGGTGGCGCGGGGAGGATTTCGGAGCCGAGCTGGTCGCGTTGAAAGGTGCGGGCATCTGCGAACGCGGCACACGTGCTGCTACTTCCCTATCCAATCCATTTTAAAAAAACCTGGGGTGGCTGACGGGACTCGAACCCGCAACAGCCAGAACCACAATCTGGAGCTCTACCATTGAGCTACAGCCACCGTTCAGGAAGCCGGAAAGTAACAAATCCGAAGCCCCTGCCAAGTCGAACTTTGATTCAGCCCAATTCAGTCCTGCGACCGCCCGCCCGGCTCACCCTGTCCGGACTGCTCTGTCTCTTGCTTCTCGCCGTATCATCGGCGCCCGGCGCGCCCACGATCGTCGTCGATGCCGGGCATGGCGGACACGACCGCGGCGGCATGCCCGGCCAGCGCACTGCGGAAAAGGGATACTGCCTCGATGTGGCCCGCCGGCTGGACGAGGCGCTCCGGCGCGCCGGATTGCGAACCGTTCTAACGCGGCGGGGCGATTATTTTGTCCCGCTCGATGATCGCTGTGCCGTGGCGAACCGGCAGTCGAAGGCCGTGTTCGTGAGCATTCATTTCAACGGCGCATCCAATCGGGACGCCTCGGGCATCGAGACCTACTACTACCGCGGCCGTGAAAGCGCCGCGCTGGCCCAGGCCATTCAGCGCAAGGTGGTCTCCTCCACGGGCGCGGAAAGCCGCTTTGTCCGGGCAAGAAGCCTGCATGTGCTCCGACGCACGCGATTCCCGGCGGTGCTCTGCGAGCTTGGCTTCCTGACCAACCGCTCCGAGAGCAGACGGATCGCCTCGTCCAGCTACCGGCAGCGGCTCGCGGACGCGGTGGCCTCCGTCTTGATTTCCCGCTATCGCTGAGCGCGCGGGGCGTATTCATTTGAGCACGGGCGTGCGGATCGGCTAGGTAGATCCCGCCGCCGCCCGGTGGCGCCCTGCTCCATGATTCTCACCTGCGCCGCGATGAAAGCCCTCGAGGAACGTGCA
>JBEBGK010000150.1:0-7245 GCA_040081515.1 Chthoniobacteraceae bacterium | reverse complement strand
CGTTGCGTGCCTGCATCTGATGCAGCCAATTGCGCGCGCGGTGGGGCGCCTCAAAGGGTGGTGGGCGGAACGCGACCGGGTCTGTGATTTCCCGCCGTCGCAGCGGCTGTATGGAAACTTGCTCCAGCGCTCGCAGTTGCTGGACGGGATGCAGGAGCACCTGCGCTCCTGCGGCTGGCTGAGTCGTCCGGCCTCCGAGTGGAGCGAAACGGATCTGGAAATCCCCGGCCCGGGGCCTTACCGCATCTACCTCACCACCGTCTATGAAGACGACGTCGCCCACACCTGTCATTACGTCCGCTATCGGGTCACTGCCGAGATGAAGGCCGCGACGCCATTCATCATCGCAGTAATCCTCGTTCTGCTCGCGGGGACAATCATCACTCCCTGGCTCCTTCCTCTCGCGGTGCCGCTGATTCTGCTGCTGGAGAAGTTTTTGACCGCCCGGCGCAAGATGATTCGCGCGATCTCGCATCTGACCGCAGAGTATGGGGAGGCGCTCGGGATGAGCAAGGCCGGCGACGGCTTCTGATGTGGCGAAAACTCCTTCCGTACTGGCGGCCTGCCCGCGGTCGGACCATCGTGGGGCTGGCGTTGCTGGTGGTGGCGGCTGCCGTGGAACTCCTGCTTCCCTGGCCCGTCAAATGGTTGGTGGACTTCGTCCTGGGCCAGCAGACGCCTCCGGAATGGCTATCCGCGATCTGGCCGGCCTTCATCTCCGCCAACAAGTCGGGTGCGATCGCCGGGATCTGCCTGGCGGGGATCCTCTTCGCCGTCGCTCACCGCGCCGCGACGCTTTTCAGCCAGATGTTTCTCATCGGCGTCGGCGGGCAACTCGTGCTGCAGTTGCGCCGGCGGGGCTATGAACAGTTCTGCCGGCTGTCGCTTGCCTATCATGACCGCACCAAGGTGGGGGACTCGCTGTATCGAATCGCCTATGACACGCAGGCGGCGATGACGCTGATCAGCGGCGCGCTCGTGCCGCTTTTCCAAGGGGTCCTGATTCTCACCGGCGTCCTGGTGATCATGCTGCGCATGGATGTGTTTCTCACGCTCATCGCGGCGGCCATTGCGCCGGTCTTCTGGCTTTGCATCCGGATCTTCAGCCGCCGGATCGAGGGTCATTCCCGGCGCTACCACGAAAATGAAAGCCGGCTGCTCTCGACGGTGCAGGAGTCGCTTTCAACCATGCGGGCCGTGCAGGCATTCACTCGCGAACCCGATACCAGCCTTCGATTCGGCACGCAGGCTAGCGACAGCTTCTCCATCAACCTGCGGCTGGTCAGAACACAGCTTCTCTTCTCGGGCTGCGTGGGCCTCGCGATGGCGCTCGGAACCGCGGCGGCGATCTGGTTCGGCGCCCATCGTTCGCTTGCAGGACAGCTCTCCCCGGGCGACATCCTCGTGTTCCTCGCCTATCTGGGCATGTTGTATCAGCCGCTGAATGCGTTCAGCCAGAGCGCCTCGGTGATTCAATCCACGCGCGCCCAACTCGGACGTGTATTTGAAGTGCTCGATGCGTCGCCGGAGATTTCCGACCGCCCCGGCGCGCGCGAGCCCGCGAAGGTCCGGGGTGAGATCGAGTTCTGCGATCTGACATTCGCCTACGATCCGGCCCAACCCATCCTGCGGCAGGTCAATCTCAAGGTCCGTCCCGGTGAAGTCATCGCGCTGGTCGGACCGACCGGGGCGGGCAAGACGACCCTGACCAGCCTGCTCATGCGCTTCTACGATCCGACCGGCGGAGCTGTCCTGCTCGATGGCACCGATTTGCGTGACCTTCGCCTCGCGTGGTTGCGAAAGCAGATCAGCGTGGTCTTGCAGGACGCGCTGCTGCTCTCGGGCACGGTCCGGGACAACATCGCCTATGGGCGTCCGGATGCCAGCTTCGCCGAGGTGCAGGACGCCGCGCGCAAGGCTCAGGCGGATGAATTCATCCGCTCCTTGCCGGAGGGCTACGAAACGAACCTCGCCGAACGCGCCGTGAATCTCTCCGGCGGCCAGAAGCAGCGCCTTGCGATCGCCCGCGCATTCCTCAAGGACGCGCCAATTCTCCTGCTCGACGAACCGACCTCCGCGCTCGATGCCCAGACCGAGGAGGCATTGCTGGCCGCGCTCCAGACACTCGTGAAGGGCCGCACGACTTTCATCATTGCTCATCGCTTTTCCACAGTGCGGCTCGCAGACAGAATTGTCGTGCTGGAGCGGGGCCAGATCGTCGAGCAGGGCTCGCACGAGCAGTTGATGAAAACGGACACCTTCTACCGGCGCCTCTACGAAATGCAGGCGGGCGGGGCTGTGACGACGCCGGCCGCCTCCGCCATCACACAGGCGGCGAGCATCGAGTAGTGTACCGGGCGCGTGCTTGGGGAAATCCGGTTGTGAACGGGAGACTCCTTATCGTCGGATTGATCCTGCTCGCTGCGGGCGGGCTTTTTGTCGTGCTCGAATATCGGGAGGCGAAACGTGGCGGCTCGATGGCACTGCAGTTGCGAAAGACTGCCGAGGAGGTCGCGTCACCATTTGAGACACGGGCGATCGCTTTCGACGGTAACGATCTCGTCTGCAAATTCCACGCATCCGCGCCCGTGGATAACTCATGGATGTTCGTCAACGTGGTGGCGTTGGATGATTCCGGGCGCGCATCTGCCGGGTGCAGCTTCAACATCGCGTACTATCACGGAATCAAAGACGGTCGTGAGTGGCAGACCGGGCGGCGGGAGGCGAGGGGATCGCTCATCCTGCCCGCGGCAGGGAGCTACCGCATGCGGTTCAGTGTCACTGCTGGCGAGGGCCAGCGTGAGGCTCCTGACGTCGCTCGCGTTGCGAAGCCGATGGAAGTTACAATGAGGCGGACATCCCTCGCGTGGTCGCGCTTCCGGGTGGGGGCGTTCATGGCCCTGACGATTGCCGGCGGGGCGCTTGTCCTGCGGGCGCTGGGCGGGCTTTCGGGATCTGCGCCCACAAACGGGCAGACGGACGCCGCGGCAACCGGCCCCCTTCGCCGGTTGCGGCAGCCCTCCGGAGCCCGGATGGCATTCCTCGACGGCCTGCGCGGCATCGCGTGCGTCAGCGTCCTGTTGTGCCACCTGTTCGTACCCGAGATCAGTGCGATCTCGGAGTCGTTGAAGGCCGTGGTGCCCGCCTTCCTGCCGGCGCTTCTCCGGCATGGTGACCTGGGCGTGGAGGTGTTCTTCGTCCTGAGCGGTTTTGTCATCGCCTACTCACTCCGCAACCACCGGATCAACGGCTCACTCGCGTGGAGGTTCGCGGTACGCCGCTCCATCCGACTGGATCCGCCATACCTTTTCACGCTGGTTCTCGCCATCGGCGTATGGGCGCTCGTGCTCACGGATTCCTTCAACGAAGTCGGAGAAAAGTTTGAAGGCGTGCCCGGCCTCCTCGCGAACGCATTCTACCTGCAGGACATCCTCCGCTACCCGGCAGTATTCAGCGTCGCGTGGACCCTCTGTCTCGAGATTCAATTCTACCTTGCCTTCGTCCTGCTCGCCGGCGCCGCGCAATGGTTGGGCAATCGGCTGCCGGGTCGCGCCAGTCCGGATGCCGGAAAGGCTTCGCCGTTCGCTGCGCTGGTCATCTTCATGCCGCTGGGGCTTCTCTCCGTCGCCATGTGGTATCTCGGTCTTGCCGCGTTCACTTTTCCCGGCACGTGGTTCCGCTTTTTCCTCGGCGTACTCGTCTTTTGGGCCATCGAACGCCGTGTACCGCGCCTGGCGCTCTACGGATTCGCCGCGCTGTTGCTCATTCTTAGTATTTCCACGGGGGACCTGCGGGGTGGTGTCGCGATGGTGACGGCAGGGGTTATTTTTGTGGCTGGCGTACGCGGATACTTGACGCGCTGGCTCTCCGGCAGGCTCTGGCAGTACCTCGGCAGAATCTCATACAGCCTCTATCTCCTTCACATCGTCGTCGGCATTCCGTTCATCAACTGGATATGGACGATGGCTCCGCAGTCCAGTGCGCTGGCCCTCGTCTTATTCCCCACGACGATCGGCGTGAGCGTGGCATTCGCGCATCTGTTTCACGCATTCTTCGAGCGCCCAAGCCTGGCGCTGAGCAGACTGATCCACTACTAGCGGCACCGGACGCCAGGCCGGGCCTCGGCAGCGGAATCCCGCCCATGAAACGGATTGCGCGGTTGACTCGCGAAGTGGCGCACAATACACGAGCCGCCATGCGTTCCCATTCCACCTCGACCGCGGCTCTCGTTGCACTTGCGACACTCACACTTGGCGCCTGCAAGACGGTTTACTCCGATGCGTATGCTTACAAGAAGAACAACTTTCAGGCACCTCCGGACAAGAAGACCGAGATTATCGCACCGCCCGCGCCGCTGATGCCGCTCGAAGGCGCGGCACCCGGTGGAGTAATCCCCGGCGCTCCGGAGGCGATTCCCGGTGTGCCCGGGGCTCCGGCACCGGACGGCGGAATCCCCGGGGGAATTCCCGGCGCACCCGCACCGGCAGCTCCGGGCGCGGCGCCTGCCCCGGGTGCTTCCGCAATCCCCGGGCTCAACTAGGTGCCGGAGGGCGCTGACCGCGAATCGAGGACGGCGCCGGCCGCTTCACCAGACGTCGTGTCCGAGGACCCGCAACTCACCGGAGAGGGCGCGGCCCATCAGCCGGAGCAGATCGAGGCGGAGGTGCTCGTCTATGTCGGCGAGGAGAACGTCGCGAAGTATTCGCTGACGCAGGGCGAATACACCATCGGACGCGATGCGAGCTGCCAGATTTGCATCGATGCTCCCGGCATCTCGAGGCACCACGCCCGCCTGCGGCTGGTCGGCTACGACGTGACGATCGAGGACTTGAGCTCGGCCAACGGTGTTTACATCGAGGGCGTCCAGATCCAGCTCCCGAGCCGGGTGCGCCCGGATCAGCAGGTCGAGATCGGCAGTGCGCGCCTGTTCGTCAGCCTGAAGGCGGAATCGTCCCGGATGCTCGAGGCCGCGCTGTGGGATCCGGATCTGGGGCTCGCGCCGATCCGGGCCATGCTCGAGGGGAAAAAGTACAAGGTTCTCGGCAGCATCGGCCGCGGCGGCATGGGCGTGGTGCACCAGGCCCGCGACCTCCGCATCCATCGCACGGTGGCGATGAAGGTGATCAAGACGGCCAGCCAGTTCTCCCGGGAAAACGTGCTCCGTTTCGTGGACGAGGCGCAGCTCACCGGGCAGCTCCAGCACCCGAACATCATCCCGGTGTATGAGCTGGGCCTCGATGAACTCGGCGAGGTGTTCTACACGATGAAGTTCGTGAAGGGCACCACGCTCGATCAGGTCCTCCGGAAAATCCGCGACGGCGAGGAGGACGCTCTCAAGCGATATCCGCTCGCGGCGCTGCTCACGGTCTTCCAGAAGATCTGCGATGCCGTCGCATACGCGCATTCGATGGGCGTGGTGCACCGCGATCTGAAGCCCGACAATGTGATGATCGGCGAGTACGGCGAGGTGCTCGTGATGGATTGGGGACTGGCGAAGAAGATCGCAAGCGGGCTGCATGATGAACGGCTCATGGACAACGAACCGGCCATGCCCGCGCCGGATCTCCGCGGATTCGAGACGCTGAACGGGCTGATCGTGGGAACCCCGCCGTACATCTCGCCGGAAGCCGCGCGCGGGGAACTCGATCGGATCGATCCGCGAAGCGACGTCTATGTGCTCGGCGCGATCCTCTATGCGATGCTGACGCTTCGACCGCCTTATCCGGGCAAGGAGTTCGGGGAATTAATCCAGCAGATCGTGACCGGCAAATTCGAGCATCCCGGAAGCTACAGCCAGCCGGTCAACCCGCTCCGTCCGTCGGATCCGCCCGCGCCCGGACCGGACGGGACCGTCTGCCTGCTCGCGCATCTGCCGGGGCGCCGCGTGCCCGATGGCCTCTCGGCCGTCGTCCTGAAGGCCATGGGCGTCACGCCCGAGGAACGTTACCAGAGCGTCGAGGAATTGCAGGCGGATGTGCTGGCATGGGAGGGGGGATTTGCGCCCAAGGCCGAGCGCGCGGGCATCGGGCGGCAGATCATCCTCTGGGCCGGGCGTCACAAGGGGAACGTCGTTCTTTTCAGCATCTTCTTCGTCGTTCTGAATGCTGCGCTCGGCGTGTTCGTCCTCGAGCTCACCCGCGAGCGTGACCGCGCGCAAGAGAGCGAACGGGCTGAGCGGGCGAGCGCCCAGAGGCTTTCCCAGGCGCTCAAGGATCTGCGCGGTGTGGCGCCTCTCTTTGCCGAGGAGGCGAGGGATCTGATCGCCCGCCGGGATCTGGAAGGGGCGCTCAGCCGCATCGACTCGGCCATCCGCCAGGTTCCGAACGATCCGGATTTCTACAACCTGCGTGGCAACATCCTGCAGAGCCTGCTGCGCTGGGAAGAGGCCGTCGAGAGCTACGAGGAGGCGCTCGACCGGAAGCCGGATCTCGCCGTGGCAAAGCTGAACCTCGATCTCACGCGGAAATTGATCGCGGCAACGCCCGAGGACGGCGAACCGACGACCGACGCATTGCGAATGCTCGAATCCGCGTTGCTCAAGCAAAAGCGCGTCGCGGAGGCTTCGAGCCTGCTCGACAGGTTCGGCCCGGACAAACCGCTCGCGATGAAGATGCTCAAGGAAGCATTCGATACGGATCCCGAGTTGCGTTCGCTTCGCGATCTGATGCGCGGCCCGCAATTGCGGAACCGTTTCCAGCGCCTGCCCGACGGAACCTACAGCGCAAACCTCCGCAGCCTTCCTCCGCCCGCGTATCTGCCGCTGCTCAGAACGCAGGTCGTCACCGTGAGCATGGTCTCGCTGGACGACCGGAATTTTTCCGACCTCTCGGTATTCACGGGGATGAAGCTGACTTCGCTGTCCCTCGCCGGATGCGGCAACGTGAAGGACCTCAAGCCGCTGGAGGGAATGCAACTTCGGAACCTGAACCTGAGCTTCACCGGAGTGAGCGATCTCTCGCCCCTTGCGAGAATGCCGCTGGTCGAACTCAATCTGGAGGGCTGCAGCCGGATTTCCGATTTCACGCCGCTCACGGATTGCCTCTCACTGGAGAAACTCCTGCTTCCAAAACAGGCGAGAGAGATCGGCTTCCTGCGGAATATGCCGGCGCTGAAATTCCTGAGCTTCAAGGGACTCAGCCAGCCCGTGGGTGAATTCTGGGCGGAGTTCGACAAGCGGAAGGGCGGTCAGGAGCCGGGTCCGCCAGGTAAACGCCAGCCGCCCGCGCCACCACCGCGATAGCCCGC
>JBEBGK010001043.1:0-1812 GCA_040081515.1 Chthoniobacteraceae bacterium | reverse complement strand
GTCGTGCCGCGCCTGCGCCTGCTCGGGTGCCATGTAGCTCGGGCTGCCCATCACCGCGCCGGTCTGCGTGAGCGAGCTTTCCACGTCCATCCGCTTCGCGAGTCCGAAGTCGGTGAGATGCGGCACACCTTCCGTGTCCATCAGCACGTTGTGCGGCTTCAGGTCGCGATGCAAAATGCCGCGCTGGTGCGCGAACTGCACGGCGTCGGCGATGGTGGCGATCAACTCCGCGGCCTGCCTCGCGGCGAGCGGCTTGCCGCCGCAGTGGTCGGCGAGATTTTTGCCATCCACGAAGTCCATCGAGAAATAATGCTGTCCGCCGTGCTCGCCGACCTCGTGGATGGCGACGATGTTCGGGTGCTTGAGGTTCGCCGCCGCCTCGGCTTCGGCGAGGAAGCGCTTCACGTCATCCGGCGTGGCGAGCATGCCGCCGCGGATCATCTTCAGCGCGACGGTGCGGTTCAGGCTCGCCTGTTTTGCGCGCCACACCACGCCCATGCCGCCCTGCGCGATTTCGTCGAGCAGTTCGTAGTTGCCGAAATACTGGAGCCGTTCGCCCGGCGCGAGGACGCCCTGCATGAGGCATTGCGGGCAGAGCCCGCCGGGCGCGTCATCGGGGAGGAGTGCGTTGCAGGTGGAGCAGGTGCGGATGGTTTTCATGGGTGTGATTCGGGTTCACCCGTTTCTTACCCGTGGCCGGAGAAAGGTTACGCGCTCACGGCTTTTCATCCGCGCAGCGCGGCGAACAATTCCGCGAGTTCCCCGTCCACGTCTTCCGGTTTCGCAACCGTCTCCGCGATCTCGTCGCGGATGAGGTCCCGGTAGCGCTCCCGCATCCGGTGGATGCCCACCTTCACCGCGCCCTCGCTCATGCCGAGTTGGGCGGCGACTTCGGCGAGCGGAACCTTCTCGCCCGTGAGCGAGAAGCGCAGCGCCGCAAACTGCGCTGCCTTTCCTGCCGCCCCAAACTCCATCTGCAAACGCGCCAGCCCGCGGTCCAGAAGATCGAGCGCCCAGCGCCGGTCGTAGATTTGCTCCGCGGATGCGCTGTCTGCCGGCTCGCGCGCGTAGCGTTCCTCCGCCGAGACGGAATCGAGCGGCACGAACTCCGTGCTGCCGCCGCGCTTCTCCCGCTGTGAGTCGCGCCACTCCTTCGCGAGGAAATGCTTCATCGCCGCCAGCAGCCATGAGCGGAACCGCCCGCGCTCGCGAACCACGCCCGCGAGCCATTCCTTCTCCACGAGCCGCGCGAAAAACTCCTGCGTGAGATCCTGCGCATCGTGCGCACTCTTTCCCGTGCGCCGCACAAAGGCATACAGCGGATACCAGTAAGCCCGGCATAGCATCGCCAGCGCATCGCGCGCATTTGTCTCGTCCGCCCCGCTGCCCGCGCGCAGCACGACGCTCCAGCGCGTCGTGGCAAAGGCGCGGGCCGTCGGCGGGGTCGATCCGCTGTCAGAGGAGGACATGACGGATACTTTGCGCTGCTGTCGGCGGGTGCCAATCTCGGAGAACGTTCAACGGCGCGGGCATCTACTGCCGCGCGGCCTTGCCCTCCAGGTGGAAGTAGGTTTTCCCGTCGGTGCCGGTCACGAGGACCTTCGACTCGAAGGTGTTGTAGCCCGTGAAGCGATAAGTCGCCGCGATGCTCAGGCCGTTACCGAGGTCGCCCTTCCATGTGAGCGTCTTCGTGGCGGCGTCCCACTCGCCGGTGGTTTCGTTCGCGGCGCCATTCGATCCGAAAAACCAATGCCGGAAGCTCTGCCGCACGGTGTCGTAGCAGAAAACGCCGAGGGTCGAGTTGCCATCGGA
>JBEBGK010000149.1:0-7245 GCA_040081515.1 Chthoniobacteraceae bacterium | reverse complement strand
GCGCGAGGCCGTCGTGCCCTCCTCCACGCCGAATCTCTCCATCCTGCCGCGGGGCAAGACGCTTGCCCACCCGTCCGAGCATTTCCTCGGAAAGGTCACCGACCAGTTCCTGCAGGAAGTCTATCCGGAGTACGACTACATTGTCTTCGACAGCCCGCCCGTGATGGCTGCCGATGACGTGCTGAGTCTCGCCCCGAAGATGGACGGCACGATCTTCGTCGTCCGCTTCTCCACGTCCTCCGCGCGGCGCAGCCGGACGGCGGTCAATCTGCTCATGCAACGGCAGGCGAACGTGCTGGGACTCGTCTGCAACGACGTCAAACTCGCCGAGTCCGAGTACGGCTACGGGAACTACTACCAGTATTCGAGCTACCGCGATGCGGCCGCGACGGCGCGGGACGCGGAGGTCGAGACGAAGGCCGGCGTGTAGGGAAGGGGAGCGTGCGTCCGGACGGGATCGCCTGTCACTGGAACTCCGGCCCGCCGAAGCGCCGCCAGGCGTTCCACGCGTTTTCCCATTCGCCGCGTTCGGCCCGAATCTCGGCCTCGAGAAATTCGAGGTAGGAGGGATGCCCCGGAATCTTCTGCAACGCGGCAAGCGTTCCCAAGGCGTCCACGATCCGGCCGGCCGCGCGCTGAGCTGAAAAGAATTCGAGCCCGAGCTGGAAGTCATCCGGGCGGAAGTGAAATGCGCGTTCCAGGTCCGCGAGTGACTTGTCGGTGGTGATGGCCGGTACCTTTGCCGACTTGCCAAACTTTCTCGCCGTCGCGTAGGCGCGCTCGAAATCCTTGCTGTCCGCGTAGGCTCTCGCCAGCCACGGCCAGCCGTCCTCGGTCCACGTCGGTTCCTCCAGCAGCTTCGAGATGAGGAACGAACGATCGCCTCGCTGGAACCATGCGACGAACAGGCGTTTTCGCTGCGCGCTCGAGAGGGATTCGAGTTTCGGATCCGAATCGAGGAGCTGGCCGATTTTCAATTCACACTCGAGCCGATCCGCCTGCTGCAGGAAGAGGAGGAGATAGTCGGGATCGGATTGCGCGATTTCCCCGAGGATCGCGCGCATGGCGCTGTGCGAACGGCTTTCGTAAAGCAACCCCTCGAAGAGGGAGGGGGCTTTCTTGCCGGCGCGCCTCATGGCCTCGAGCCACGCATCCCGCGCGGGTTCGAGCTGGTTCGCGGACAGCCACACCTTGCCCTCGGTGCGGCAGAGCTCGACCCAGTTCGGTTCGAGGAAGCGGGCCGTCTGGAAATCACGCAATGCGCCCCAGAACTTCTCCCTCCCCGCTCTGAGTACTCCGCGCTGAAAGTAAATGTCCGCATCGAGGGGACGGATTCGCAGGATGTCATCCACGGTCACAAACACGGTTCGACGGCTGCCCCGCGCGATCTCGGCGTCCATCTTTTCCATGAGCCTGGCGACCGTGCCCGGCGTGGGTGCCTTCCGGCCGATCTCGTCCGAACGCAGTGTTGCCACCCACCAGGCGCCGATGCCCACGAGCACCAGACCGAGCAATCGGAACACGGGCGCGACCCATCGACGTTCTTCGATCCGGCGGCCGGGATGCAGCGCGAATCCGGCAAGGAACAGCGCCGGCCATGCGGAGCCGGGCCGGTGGCCGGACACATCGACGAATGCATGCAGCGCGAATGCGATGCCGCACACGGCTGCCGCGGATCGCAAAGAGCGGTCGGACCCCTCCGAGAAGGGCAGGCATTGCTTCAGCCAGAGGAAAAATGCGCTCGCCAGCAGGAGCGTTGCCGGCCAGCCAATCTCCACCGCCGTCCAGAGCCAGTCGCTTTCGGGATGCAGCGCCCGGTTTTGATCGGCGGAAATGGCGCGGGCCATGGCGAAGACAGGCTGGAAATTTCCGATTCCCTGCCCGATCCACGGCTTGGCGAGTGACAGCTTCAGGGCGTCGGGCTGGATGTAGGTCCGGTAGTCGGCAGTGGGCTCCTCTTTTCCGCCCTGGAACCTCTCGAAAGTCGCGCCTCCGAAGAGGAAGAATCCGGTCAGTGCCAGTGCCACGCCGGCGACGCCGAGCGCGGCGCCTTTGCGGGATGTGGTGTGCCCCGCGGAAAACAGCACCCAGGAGGCGATCCCTCCGAAGAAAAGGAGGATGCCCGCGCGGGAGAATGCCATCACGGCGGCGACTCCCAGCAGCACGACTGCGGCTGTCCAGAACCACGCGACGACCCGGCGGCGCTTGAAGGAATCGAACGCGAGCGCAGTGGAAACGATTCCCGCGAGCGCGAGGACGTTGGCGGTCTGGTTGCGATTTGGAAAGAAGCCGAAAAACAGGCTCGAGTTCAAAACCTTCGGCCAGAAAGGGACCTTGTAGCCAGACGCCGTCGAGGCAATCGCCACTGCCGCGAGGATCACGATGCCTGTCGCGTAAACTCGAAATGCACGGTGCCGGTCGGACTTCGACCACGAATGGGCGACCATGTAGAGCGCGAGCGCCAGCCCTGCGAATAGCAGACAGAAGGAATGACAACTCAGCCACGGTTGCGGGGAGACGGTGGGTGCGAGTTCCACGGGAAACTCCTTCACCAGGAGGCGTCTCCATTCGGGAATCCCGAACCAGTGCGCTGGAAGGAATGCGGTGAGCGCCAGCATCCCCACGAGCGTGAACAGCGTGATCCACGTGACCCCTGGTGAGCGGCGGGGAGGTGCAATCAGCAGCAGCGCACCAAGCCCAAGCACGAGGACCGCCTGTGCCCAAAGCTGCGTCGCGGCTCCCGTCGCGGGCCCGAGCAATGCCAGCAGCGCGATCGCGGTCGCTTTTCGCACATGGGTCTGCTCGGTCGGGTGCTGCATCCGGCGGACTAAAGCCCAATCGGCATCGGATTGCGAAGATTCTTGCGGGGCCGCCGTCCGCTTTCGACGCGCAGGGACTAACCGTGCGGATTTGTTCGCGACATCCCGGAAGCGCATCGCCTAGTGTCCCTCGCGCGCAAATCGAATGACGTCCAAATCCACCTGGCCACAGCGAATGAGAGCGGGCTCATCCCGCGCGGTGCTTTCGGTGGAGAAATCGGCGCGGATTCGAAAGGGGAGGGCGGGCGCATGAGGATTCTCGTCACCGGCGGCGCGGGGTTTATCGGCAGCCACATCGTGGAGCATTTCCAAGGAAGCGCCGAAGTACGGGTGCTCGACAACCTGCGGACCGGCACGCGACGGAACCTTGCGGGATTGACGCACGACTTTGTCGAGGGATCGATCACGGACCGGGAAGCGGTCCGCGCTGCCATGGAGGGAATCGATTACGTGTTCCATCTCGCCGCGATGATCAGCGTGCCGGAATCCATGCAGAAGCCGGTCGAATGCGTCGAGATCAACACCGTCGGGACTCTCATCGTCCTCGAGGAGGCGGCTCGGGCGGGTGTGCGGAAGCTGTGCTTCTCGTCATCCGCCGCCATCTACGGGGACAATCCGGTGGTGCCGAAGGTCGAGACCATGTCGCCTGAACCGCGCAGCCCTTATGCGATCACGAAACTCGACGGCGAGTTCTACTGCGCGATGTTCCAGCGTGAAGGGCGGATCGAGACCGCCTGCCTGCGGTATTTCAATGTCTTCGGTCCACGACAGGATCCGCGCGGTCCGTACGCGGCCGCTGTGCCGATCTTCATCGAGTCCGCGCTCTCCGGGCGCCCGATCACGATCTTCGGCGATGGCGGGCAGACGCGGGATTTCGTCAGCGTGAAGGACGTCGTCGCGGCAAACGCCCACTTTGCGACCACGCCGGGCCTCACCGGCGTCATCAACGTCGCAAGGGGTGGCCGGACGAGCATCAAGGAACTCGCGAACCGGATCATCGCCATCACCGGCTCAAAATCGCCGGTCGCACACCAGCCCGTGCGCGCCGGAGACGTGACGCACTCGACGGCGTGCATCGAAAAACTGCTCGCCTCCGGTTTCTCGCCTGCCGCGGATTTTGAGGAATCGCTCGCCGCGACTGTGAAATGGTTTGCCGCGGGACGCTGAGGCCCGGCGGTCCTACGCCAGGATGCCTTTGACCAGTCTGCCTTCGACGTCCGTGAGCCGGTAGCGGCGGCCTTGGAATTTGTAGGTCAGCCGTTCGTGGTCGATGCCCAGCAGGTGCAGCAGCGTCGCGTGGAAATCATGCACATGCACGCCGTCGCTCACGACGTTGTAGCCGAACTCGTCCGTTTCGCCAAAGACCGTGCCGGGCTTGATGCCGCCGCCGGCCATCCACGCGGTGAAGCAGCGCGGGTGATGGTCGCGGCCGAAGTTCGGCTGGATCTTTCCCTGGCAGTAATTCGTCCGCCCGAACTCGCCGCCCCAGACGACGAGCGTGTCGTCGAGCATCCCGCGCGACCTGAGGTCCTTGATCAGCGCGGCCGCCGGCTGGTCGGTCTCCTTGCAGAGCTTCGGTAACGCGCCCGGCAGCCCGCCGTGATGATCCCAGTCCTGATGATAGAGCTGGATGAAGCGCACGCCTTTCTCCGCCAGCCGCCGCGCCTGCAGGCAGTTGGCGGCGAAGGTGCCGGGTGTTTTCACATCCGGTCCGTAGGAATCCAGCGTCGCGGCGGACTCCTGCGAAAGGTCGGTGACATCCGGGATGCTCGTCTGCATCCGGAATGCCATCTCGTATTGATCGATGCGGCCCTGAATCTCCGAATCCGGCGTCCCTTGCAGCTGGTGTTCATGCAGCTCACGCAGCCGGTCGAGCATCAGCCGCCGGCTCCGCGGGCTGATGCCATCGGGATTGCCGAGGTAGAGCACGGGATCCTTCGCCGCCCGGAAAAGCACGCCCTGATGCCGTGTCGGCAGGAATCCGCTGCCCCACAAATGCGATCCGAGCGGCTGCCCGCCCTTGCCCTTGGTGATCAGCACCACGAACGAAGGCAGGTTCTCGTTCTCCTGCCCCAGCCCGTAGCTCAGCCACGCGCCCATGCTGGGACGTCCCGCGATTTGGGATCCGGTCTGGAAAAATGTGACGCCGGGCCCGTGATTGATCGCCTCGGTGAACATCGACCGCACTGTGCAAATCTCGTCGGCAATGGTCGCGGTGTGCGGGAGCAGTTCGCTGAACCACATGCCGGATCTCCCGTGCTGCGCAAACTTGAAGGGCGAGCCCACGAGCGGGATCGATGATTGATTGCCCGACATGCCGGTCAGCCGCTGGCCGCCGCGCACGGAATCGGGAAGCTGCTCGCCGTGACGTTTGTTCAGCAGCGGCTTGTAGTCGAGGAGATCGATCTGCGACGGGCCGCCGGACATGAAGAGGTAGATGATCCGCTTCGCCTTCGCCGGGAAGTGCGGCTGCCCGAGCACGCCGCGATCGGCCGCGACGGCACGTTGTCCGAGCATGTCGGCGAGGGCGATGCCGCCCAGTCCCATGCCGAAACGATTGAGGAACTGGCGGCGGTTGAAGTGGAGGCCGGTGTCGGTGTTCATGGCTGCTAGCGTTTGACGACACATGCGTCGTGATTCATCAGCGCCTGCGCCAGCACCGTGGCCGCGGCTCCTTCCGCTGCGGGAATCGCGGGATCGGGCCGGGCGTTTCCGTGCCGGAGCAGGGCGGCGGCTTCATCGGGATGGGAGCGGAAGTGCGCGAGCTGGTCGTCGTAAAGGCGTCGGGCGATTTCGCTTTCGCGGGCGTCCGGCTTCCGGCTCAGGCACAGCAGGAAGACCTCGTCCACCATCGCGCCGACGTTCCCCTTCGCATTGCGTTGCAGCTTTTCCCCGAGCACGCGCGCGGCCTCGATGTATTGCGTGCCGTTCAGGAGAATCAGGGCCTGCAGCGGCGATTCGGTGCGTTCGCGCTTTGCGGAGCACACGGCGCGGCGCGGCGCGTCGAAGGCGATCATCGCGGGAGGCGGCCCCGTGCGGCGCCAGTTCGTGTAGATGCTCCGTCGGTACACGCCGTCGCCGGCGCTTGGCTTCGCGGGCTTGAATGCCTCGCTCATCTCGTAAGGGTTCACCGGCGCGCCGCCGATCTTTTCACTCAGAAGCCCTGCCGCCGCGAGTGAGTTGTCGCGGATCATCTCGGCGTTCAGGCGGAAACGCGGGCCGCGCGCGAGCAATTCATTTTCCGGATCGTCCGCCATCGTCTTCGGGTCGCAGATGCTTCGCTGCCGGTAGGTGTGGCTCATCACGATCATCTTCATGAGCGCCTTCGTATCCCAGCCGCTCTGGATGAAACGCAGCGCGAGCAGATCGAGCACCTCGGGGTAAACCGGACGCGCTCCCTGGCTGCCGAAATCTTCCGATGTCTTCACCAGCCCGCGGCCGAAGATGCTTTGCCAGAACCGATTCACGAGCACGCGCGCGGTGAGCGGGTGCGCCGGGTCCACGACCCAGCGGGCGAGACCGAGACGGTTCTTCGGCGTGCCTTCGGGCCATGGCGTGAGCGCGGCCGGCGTCCCCGCGTGGACCTCTTCGCGCCGCTGGTCGTATTGCCCGCGGAAGAGCACGAACGCCTTCTTCGGCTCCGGCAGTTCCCGCATCGCCATGATCTCCCGGATGCCCTCGGCGTGCTTCACGAGTTCGGCGCGGACTTTCCGGAGTGAGTCGAGCTGCTTCGCCCATGTTTCGTCGGCGGTCGCGAGGAAATAGTCGCGCACCCACCGGCGTTCGTCCGCGGTCCAGTCGCCGGGCTCTCTTGCGAGCAGCGCGCGGGCGGCCGATTCATCATGCGTGGCGAGCGCTTCGAGCGTGGTGAGTTCGCGGCTGAAGACGCGGAAGTCGTCGATCGCGCCGCCCTTGAAGCCGCGATCGCGGAACCGTTCGCCGAGGGAAATGTTGTCGCCTCCTCCGCCGGTGATGTCCTTGGTGAGGCTGTCCTTCATCACGTCGATCGACGCCGGCCGGCCGTTCACGAGGAGCCGCAAGCCGGAGGCGCGGCTGCTGCCGTCGCTGCTCACCACCACATGGGTCCATGTGTTCAAGGGAACCGTGTCCTTCGTCCGGATCGAGATCGCATTGCCGGGCCAGAAGTGGATCAGCGACCACTTCAGTCTGCCCTCCTCGATCAAGAGCTCGTAGCCGCGGCTCGCGGCGTCGGTCCACGCCTTCGAGCGATGGAAAACAACCGCGCGGTCCTTCACATCGGGCGTCCTGAGCCAGAGCGCGACGGTGAACGGCTCATGCCGTTTGAAATTTCCGAACGCCAGGTCCACGGGATCATCGCCGGTGAACTCGACAGCGCTGCCGTTCCGCCCCGGCACGAGCTTGTTCTCGCCCTTCAGCGTGGCCGGCGTCTTCGCATCCGCGGTGT
>JBEBGK010000148.1:0-7247 GCA_040081515.1 Chthoniobacteraceae bacterium | reverse complement strand
TGGTTCGGCAGTCATTATCCGCACCGCGCTTACAAGCACGACTCCGGCATCGCCGCCGGCAAGAAGCCCGCAGATATCGACCGCGTTCCCGCCTACTGGCCCGACAACGATCTCATCCGCCGCGACATGCTCGACTACGCGATCGAGGTGGAAGCCTACGACGCGCAGGTCGGTTCGTTGCTCGCCGCGCTCGACGCCAGCGGCGAGGCGAAGAACACCTTGATCATCGTCACCTCGGATCACGGCATGCCGTTTCCGCGCGTAAAGGGTCACACCTACGACGACGCGCATCACATCCCGTTCGTCGCGACGTGGCCCGCGGGCATCGCGAAACCGGGCCGCCGTGTCGCCGAGTTCATCAGCTTCATCGACCTCGTACCGACGTTCCTCGAACTGTTCGGCGTGAATGGTGCCGCGCAGGGCATGTCGCCTGTCACCGGTCGCAGCTTCACCGATTTGCTCCGCAACGAACCGAAAGGCGAACGCGGCATGGTCATCGTCGGGCGCGAGCGCAATGACGTGCTCGCCCGGCCCGGCTCCCCGGCGGGTCTCGGCTATCCCGCGCGGGCGATTCGCAGCGGTAATCTGTTTTACGTCCACAACTTCGCGCCCGACCGCTGGCCCTGCGGCAATCCCAAGCTGGGCACGAAGGACACCGACGCCAGCCCGAGCAAGACTCTCGCGACGGAGAGCGGCGAGAAGGATCCCTTCTGGCAGCACGCCTTCGGCAAGCGTCCGGCCGAGCAACTGTTCGACCTCGTCAGCGATCCCGACTGCGTGGTGAACCTCGCCACCAATCCCGCCTTCGCGGGAAAACTCGCCGTCCTGCGCGAGACACTCATGAGCGAGCTCAAGAATCAGAACGACCCGCGCGCCCTCGGCCAGGGCGATGTGTTCGATCAATACCTCTCCCCGCGCACCAAGAGCGCCGAAGGCACGCCGGAGAAAAAGAAGAACAAGAAAGCAAAGCAATGAAAGGCATCCTCACCGTTGCCTGCGCTTTTTTGAAATCCACTTGGCAGGCTGTTTGCCGACCCTTTGTGGATGGGCTTCGTCGGCCATCTCCGCTACGCTCCGGTTCGCTTCGCTCGGCTCTCACCGCCCTGCTGCTGGCGTCTTTGGCTGCGCTCCACGCCGCCGAGCCGCCGCCCACCGACCCCTGGCAGCCAGTCACCGCTGCCATAGAGGAGTCGCAGTCCCAGTTTCCGGGCGGGCTCACCCTGGAGGTGATGACTCCGGCGGGCGTTGTGTTCTCACGGAACTTCGGCGGATTCTCCGACTCAAAACGTGCGATCATCGCATCGGCCTCCAAGTGGGTCACGGCCACGGTGCTCCTGCGGATCGTGGAGCACGGCGACCTGTCCCTCGACACGCAAACCAAGTCACTCCTCGTGGACCGCGCGGGTCGGCCGTGGTCCGGCAATATGGGCGAGATACGCCTGCGTCATCTGCTGAGTTTCACCGCGGGCATCAGCTCTGATTCGAAAGCTTCCGAGGACAAGAAGATTACCTTGGAAGAGGCGATCCTGCGGATTTATGACGACCAATCGCCCACAGCCTCGCCGCCGGGTTCCGCCTTTTTTTATGGGGGAGTGACCCAAATGCGCATCGCCGCCCGGATGGCAGAACGCGCCACCGGCCTCAGTTGGCGAGAACTTTACGACAAGTATTTCCGCCTACCGCTCGGCTGGAGCGCGGAGAGCACCTACGGCGGCGCTGCCAACCCCAGCAACCCCAGTCCTGGAATAGGCTTGGTCTGCACCGGACGCGAATACACGCGCTTTCTGATGATGCAATTGAGGTCAGGCATGGATGGCAGCACGCGCTTTCTGGAAGCCGCGAGTATTGCCACACAGCATGCCGATGCATTCGGCCCATCCACCACCATCACCCACAGCGCCTACGGCTTTCTCGGCAAAAAGTATCACTACGGCTTGGGAAACTGGCTCGAAACGGAGAACGGGCAGGAGCCCACCCGCGACAACCCGGTCAATCGCTGGTCGAGCACCGGCAAGTTTGGCTGGGCACCGTGGATCGCCGCCGACGGCAAATACGCCGCCCTCATCATGACGCAGCAGGCCGACACGCCAACCGCCTTTGTTCCTTCCGAGAATCTGAAAGGCAAACTGGACCCGCTCATTCGCCAAGCGCTCGCGAGAAATCCGCAACCCATACGGGTGGTGCCATAGGCCCGTTAGATTCACCCGCGCGGCAGATTCTGTGACATTTCCCAAGCTGGCCCCTACTTCGGACAACCACGCCTTTGATCTCTCCCATGACCCGCATGAAACCGTTCCTTATTCTCCTCGCATCTCTACTGCCATTCGCCGCGCTCCGTGCCGCCGCGCCGCGTCTCAACGTGTTGCTGATCACCGCCGACGACCTGGGCCATGAGGCCATGGACTTCCTGGATGGCAAGGTGCTGGGCGTCACGCCAAACCTGAACAAGCTCGCTGCCGAGGGCCTCAGCTTTCAGCATGGTTTTTTGAACAACACCATCCCTCTACGAGTTACGCCATGAATCGCCGTCACTTTCTTGCCAGCGCCGCCGTTGCCGCCCTTGCGCCCGCGTTCTCACTTCGCGCTGCATCTGAGGGGAAGTTCTTCACGCTCGCGCAGCGGAAGGGCCGCTGGTGGTTCGTCACGCCGGAGGGCAAGCCGTTCTTCTCGATCGCGCTGAACCACATTGATCCCGCGCCGCTGCGTTACACGGCCAACGGCGACTTGTGGACCCGCAAATACGGCAACTCGATGGAGCGCTGGCTCAAGGAGTCCGTCGCGCCCGACCTGCGCGCGTGGGGCTTCAACAGCGTCGGCTGGACGCAGGAAGTCGTCACGCGCGGGCTGAAGAATCACCGTCACTCGCGCTCATTCACCTTCGAGGAATACCAGTGGCTCGGGCTGCCATATTGCCATCAGTTGCCCTTCGCGGATTTCCATCAATGGGAGGTCGAGACGCGGCATCCCGATTTCCACAGCGCCGAGTTCGCGGAGTGGTGCGACTACGTCGCGCGCGAACACTGCGCCCGGATGGCGGGCGACCCGAAGCTCATCGGCTACTTCTACATCGATTGTCCGACGTGGATTCACACGCGCCCCCACAACGAGTGGAAGGGGCCGCTCTTTGATCCCGGGAAGCTCAAGACCGACGCGGGCCGCCGCGAACTCACTGCGCTCGCGACGAAATGGTATCAGGTCACGCACGACGCCATCCGCCGTTATGACAAGCATCACCTCATCCTTGGCGACCGCTATGAGGCCAGCTTGCCCATTGCCGAGGAGGTCGTGCGCGCCGCGCTGCCGTATGTGGACGTGCTGAGCTTCCAGCATTTCAAACAACCCGATGAAGTCGCCGCCAATCTCCGAAAATGGCACGACCTCACCGGCAAGCCCGTCCTGCTGGCCGATCAGGCGATCGCCATCCGCCAGCCCGACGGTGTCCAACTGCACGATGGATCGGGCTACACCGCCACCCTGGCCGCATTACGCGATTTGCCCGGCTGCGTAGGCTACCATCTGTGTGGTGCCTATCTCCGCAACACCGCCCGCAACCGCGCCCTGCGCGCCGCCGACGAGACTCCCGACACCGCTGCGCTCACCGCCATCACCGCCGCCAACCGCAAGGCGGCGGAGTGGATGAAAGCGCAGGAATGACCCGTCGTTGTCCACATCTCAATTGCCCCGAAAGCATCTCCTGAAGAACGACCATGAGCATCCCCATCAGACTACTTCGTTTGTCTCTTCTCGTTCTGTGCGCCCTCGTCTTGCTGCCCCGCCCCGGTGAGGCGCAGGGTGCGGATGCCGACGCTTACGGCGGCAGCACGCGGGCGCGCTGGGAGGCGACGGGATGGTTTCGCTTGCAGCAAAACGGCGGGCGCTTCTGGCTGGTGACTCCCGAGGGCCATCCGTTTTTTAACCTGGGCATCAACCACCTCGGCGACGGCTTGGACAACGCGCAGCGGGCCGATGCGGCGCGGGCCACGAAACTCACCCGCCAGTTTCAAGCGTGGCACTTCAACACGGTCGGCTATGGCGCGGGCGCGCCATTCAGGGAGAAGACACCGTTCGTGTCCTCCCTGAACCTTACGCCCACGAGTTACTATCTTCGCGACAAAGCGATCTTTTCCGATGTGTTCGACGCGGCGTTCCAGCGTGACCTGCAAACGAGAATTGAACGCCAGTGCCGCGACGTGCGCGATAACCCTCGTTTGCTGGGTTATACCGGCATGGCGGTGGGGCATTGACTGTGGCGATCCCGTTGCCCTGCATCCGCAAAACAAGAAGCCCATCGGCATCCGCCACGCCTATCTCGCGCTCAAGGAAGTCTATGGCAAAGACATCGTCCCCTGCGGCCCGCGCCATCTCAGCCAGAAGATCGAAGGCAGCAAAATCACCCTCGAGTTCGACAGCATCGGCAGCGGCATGATGCGCGCCAAGCCCGGCAAGCTGGATGCCTTCGCAATCGCCGGAGCGGACAAGCAATGGCATTTGGCCGATGCCGAAATCGCCGGCAACAAGGTCATCGTTTCATCCAAAGAGGTGCCGACTCCCGTGGCCGTCCGCTACGCCTGGGCCATGAATCCCTCGCAGCGAAATCTGCTCTACAACCAGGAAGGCCTGCCCGCCTCACCCTTCCGAACCGACACCTGGCCGCTCTTCGATCCCAATGATCCCGCTGTGCGCGTTGAAAAACCCGAAAAGACCGACGAAGCCCGCGATGCGAAAAAGAACTTCAAAGACTGGGAGCGTCCGCGAATGACGCAGGAGCCCAGCTCAAATTCGACAAGATCAACATTTGATGAAACACACCCTCACGCACCACGAAACGCACACCATGAAACTCAGTTCACTCCTCCGCTACGCCACCGCGATCCTGTCGTTCACGCTCATGCTTTCCCCCACCGCCCGAGCCGAGGGCGATGATGGGAAGCTGCGCATCATCGTCTTCGGCGCGCATCCCGATGATGCTCAATACACTTCCGGCGGCACTGCGGCGAAGTGGGCGAAGCTCGGCCATCATGTGAAGCTTGTTTCGGTGACCAATGGCGACATCGGCCACTGGCAGTCGGCGGGTGGACCGCTGGCGCAGCGGCGGCTCGCCGAGGTGAAGAAGGCGGATGCTCTCATCGGCGCCGAGACTCAGGTGCTCGACATCCACGATGGCGAACTGATGCCTTCGCTGGAGAACCGGCAGAAGATCATCCGCATGATCCGCGAGTGGCGTGCAGACATCGTCATCGCGCATCGCCCCTGGGACTATCACCCCGACCACCGCTATGTCGGAGTGCTCATCCAGGATGCCGCCTACATGGTCGCGGTGCCGTTCATCTGCAGCGATGTGCCGCCGCTGAAAAAGAATCCGCTCTTCCTGTATTCGAGCGATGGTTTCAAAAAGCCGTATCCCTTCCAGGCCGACATCGTCGTGTCGGTGGATGATGTCTTTGATCAAAAGCTCACCGCCATCCACGAGATGCCTTCGCAGCACTACGAAGGCGGCGCCGACGGCAGCGAAGAGCGTGTGGCCAAAGTCCCGCCTGCGAGCGATGAAGCAGGCCGCAAAGCGTGGCTGCGCGAGCGCTGGGTCAGGCGTCAGGGCGGCGAGGCGAACCGCTTCCGCGATAGTCTCATCAAATGGTATGGCCCCGAGAAAGGCGCTGCCGTGAAATTCGCCGAGGCCTTTGAGATTTGCGAATACGGACGCCAGCCAAAGCCGGAGGAGATCAAAGTGCTGTTCCCGTTCTTCCCCTGATTGCCCATTTCCAATTCGACGACTCATGTCCACCAAAGCCCTCCTCCAACTCGCTGCGGCCGTCCTGTCGGTATGCGTCACCTCCGTTCACGCCGCCGACCTCGTTCTCGTCGCCAAGGACACTCCACCGGCACCGATCATCGTTTTCAAAGACGCGCCACCTCGCACTCGCGATGCGGCGGTGACGCTGGCGGAATACATTGAAAAGATCAGCGGGGTGAAGCCTGCGGTGATGGATGGGGAACCGCAGCCATTGCCGGAGCGCGCGATATGGATTGGCTTGCAGCCGATGGTGAAGACCTTGTTTCCGAAAACGGACTTCGATTTCAAACACGCGGAGGAGACGCTCATCGTGGCGAATGAGAAGCATCTCGTCATCGCGGGGCGGGATCGGTGGAATCCGGCGCACATGGAGGCGAAGGGGCGGCTGGCGATGAAGACGGGTATCCAGCAGGAATACGGCACGGCGAACGCGGTGTATTCCTTCCTCCAGGAACAGCTCGGCGTGCGCTGGCTGTGGCCGGACGAGGAGGATGTGATCAAACGCGAACGCATCGCCATCGCGCCGATGGAGCGGCGTTATCATCCGCAGATTCGGGCGCGGGGTGGGATGTTGGTGAGGACTTCACTGGGCGACAATAAAGAGAGCGCGGAGGAACTCTGGGCGCGGTTTCAGCGGGTGCAGCTCGACTCCATGGACATGAATGGCGGGCATGGTTTCGGGGATTGGTGGGAGAAGTATGGCGCGGCGCATCCCGACTACTTCGCCGCCGCGCCGGATGGCAGTCGCACGGCGGTGAAGCCGCGCGAGAGCAACACGAAGCTCTGCGCGTCGAACCCCAAGGTATGGCAGCAGTGGCTGGAGGATGTTTCGGTCGAAGTCCGCTCCGATCCGCTGCTGCGCGTCATCAATGTCTCGCCCAACGACGGCTACACCAGCGGTCATTGCACCTGCGCGAACTGCCTCGCCTGGGATCATCCGGATGGCGAGAAGGTGGAGTGGGTCTTCAGCGGCGTGAAGTTTCAGGGCGTGTCCCAGACGGATCGCGATGTGCGATTCGCCAACACGCTCGCACGCATGCTGAAGGAGCGTTTTCCCGACCGCGAGCTGTTCGTGCTGCTCAATGCGTATGGTTTGGCCCGCAATCCGCCCATCGGCATCGCACCAGACGACAATGTGATCATCTCCAGCGTGGCCAATTTCCACATGCGCTCGCCCAAAGAGCGTGTGCTACCGATGCAGCAACACGCAGGCTGGGCGGCGAAAGCGAAACACCTCATGTGGCGGCCGAATCTCGGCAGCCCAGCGGGCCTTAGCTGGGGCATGCCCGATGTGGCAATGACGCAGGCGGGCGAGGATTTTCGATTCGTGGCCGAACATCATGGCATCGGCCTCTACGGAAACGCTGATTTAATCGCGCGACGCGCGGAATGATGAAACCAGAGGCAGTGTTGGAGCGTCCAAGAGGAGCATGAACCAACAAACCAGCTTCGCTCA
>JBEBGK010001042.1:0-1814 GCA_040081515.1 Chthoniobacteraceae bacterium | reverse complement strand
AGGAACCCGCGCTTCCGCGCCTCCGCGAGCGCCTTTTCCAAAATCTGCGCGCCCTCGGGGAACTCGCCGCGGATGTAGATATACGCGAGATTCGCGCCGACGGCGAAGCACGAGATGATCATCCCCTCGATCAATTGATGCGGGTCCTGGTGGATGATGTAGCGGTCCTTGAAAGTCCCCGGCTCCGATTCATCCGCGTTGCAGATGAGATATGTCGGCTTCGGCCCGCCGCGCTTGATAAAGCCCCACTTCACGCCACACGGAAATCCCGCGCCGCCGCGTCCGCGCAGGCCGGACTTCTTTACCTCCTCGGTGATGTCCTCGGGCTTCATGGCGAGCGCCTTCTTCAGCTCCGCGTATCCGCCATGCCGCTGATAGCACTCGACGTCCGGAGTATAGCCCGCCACGTCGATGTTCTTGAAGACGATGCGCTTCTCGCGCGGATGCGGCGGCTTCACCTTCGGCAGCGTGGCGTCGCTCGTCTTCACGTTCAGCAAATCCGCCGCCTTCTCCAGCGAGATGCCCTCCTTGAAATTGTCATTCACCAGCGCCACCGGCGCGGTGCCACACGAAGCGAGACACTCCACAAACTCCATCGAGAACCTGCCATCGGGCGACACCGCGATCGGATTTCCGTGCCCCGGATTATGCGGATGCCCATGCACCACCGTCCGCTTCTGCTCCTCCTCGAACTTCGCCAAATCGATCCCCGCCGCAGCCGCGACCTTCTTCCGCAACTCATACGCCCCCGCAAGCGCGCAACTCAGCGTGCGGCAGATGCGGATGTGTGTCTTCCCGGCCGGCTGCCGGCGGAACATCGGATAGAAAGTGACCAGCTCGAGGACATTGATCGGCGACAGCCCCAGCCGCTCCGCGATCCACGCGACCGCCTCATCGGAAATGAACCCGAAATGCTCCTGCCACAGATGCAGCAGCGGCAGGGAAGCCGACCGTTTCGACACCGGATAGTGCGATACGGCCTCGTCGATCTTCGCGAGCAGTTCAGCGGGAAGTGTCATCGGTGGAAGGGCGTGCGGCCGTGGTTCCGAGCGCTCCGGGCGCCACCACGGCAGGCGGCATGTTCGCAGGCGCTTCGCCGAATTGCGGGATCTTCCTCTGCAAATTGCCGTCCACAAACAGCAGTTCGATCGTCTGTCCGTCCTGTTCGTAGTACCATCGCGTCAGTTCGAGATTTTTTTGCACGAGGATAGGCCTCTTCTCCATTTCAACGCGCGCCGGCTGCCCGAGGATGCTCTCGACTTCCTTCAGCGTCAGCCCTTCCTTCACTTGCGCAGACCGGCTGGCGCGATTGGCCGCGATCTCCTGATGCTTGTTGGCCACTTCAATGTTCGCGGACGAGATCCGTCGCTCGCAACCCGTGAAAACGAGCATCGAAACCATGCTGAAAGCGGCGAGTTTGACGGCCATGCAGTGCACTCCTGCCGACTAAAACGGGCGCATCCCGATGGGGCAAGGTCAATTTGTGAAATTTTTCACAAGCGGGCAGGATGCGCCATTCCCCGGGATGAAACCCGGCCCGGTCCGATCTGAAGAGGACACGTGTGGCTCGCGCGAGGGCGAGAGCGCGAGGGCGAGACATGGGCGTTGCGGAAACTGCAGTCCAGGGCTCTTGCCCGTCCGACCGCCCGAAGACGAGCGACACACCGGCTCCCGACACACAGCGTGACGGGCTGAAGCCCATGACTACTTTGGCGGCTCCCGATTGCGCGGGCCTCCGTATTGAGAGAAGCCGACGCACCTTCGGGGCGTAGCAGGTCGGAATCACCTCTCCTCTCACAACGCCCACCAGGCCC
>JBEBGK010001041.1:0-1817 GCA_040081515.1 Chthoniobacteraceae bacterium | reverse complement strand
CTGTCAGGTGGGCCATCCAGCAGATGGCTGCAGGAATAAAAAAGGCCGTAGGTTCGCCGACGCAGTGGCGGACCGGCTATGCCATCTGGCGGCAGGGATTTGAAATTGTCCTGGGACGGCTGACCTGGCTTCCACTGGCGGCCAGGCTTCAGGCCAAGCCCGACGATGTCGACGGCTGGCTGAAGCTGATCCGGTCGCGCGTTGTCCTGAACGACACGGTGCGCGCCAAGGACGACCTGGGCATGGCCCGCAAGACCTTTGCAACGCAGCCCGCCAAACTGGCGCAGATCAATGCGCTGGCCAAAGAACTGGGGCTTTGAGTTTCCCGGATGGCGTTCAATCCCCTCCTGCTTGCCTACATCCTCCCGCTCGTCAGCCTGTGGTTGCTCTGGTTCCTGCATTCCAGACGCCAGAGCAAACGGGCCCTGGCCGTGCTGGAAGAAGCGCGGCTGGCCGGGATGGGAGAGCCGGCCTCGCTTCATCCCGTCATTGATCCTGCACTATGCCTTGGGTGTGCCGCCTGCGTGAAGGCGTGCCCGGAACGCTCTATCCTCGGCATCGTCGATGGGAAGGCCAAGCTCATCGAACCCTCGCATTGCGTGGGGCACGGAGCGTGCGCGGCGGCGTGTCCGACCAGCGCAATTTCGCTCGTCTTCGGGACAGAGACGCGCGGAGTCGATATCCCCTATGTTTCGCCCAAATTCGAAACCAATGTTCCGGGGCTCTACATTGCTGGCGAGCTTGGCGGGATGGGACTGATCCGCAACGCCATCGAGCAAGGTCGCCAGGCGATGGCGCACATCGCCGCGAAGGCCAGATCGATCAATTCCGGCCCGGACATCCTTGACGTCCTCATCGTCGGCGCCGGCCCTGCCGGCATTTCCGGTGCGCTGGGCGCGATGGAGAAGAAACTCCGTTTCAGGATCGTTGAGCAGGATACGCTCGGCGGAACCGTTGCGCATTTCCCCCGCGGCAAACTGGTGATGACATCGCCGGCCGAACTGCCCCTGGTTGGCAAAGTCAAATTCGGGGAAATCAGCAAGGAGAAGCTCCTTGCGTTCTGGCAGGATGTCGTCGCCAGGACAGGCTTGCAGATTGCCTTTGAAGAGCGCGTCGATGCGCTGGTGCGTGAAAATGATATCTTCCGGATCACGACGACCAAAGCCCAGTATCGTGCCAAGACCGTCCTCCTTGCCATCGGCCGGAGAGGAACGCCGCGCGTTCTCGGCGTGCCTGGAGAAGACTTGCCAAAAGTGGTCTATCGCCTGATCGATCCCGAACAATATGCCGGCCATCATGTGCTGGTTATCGGCGGTGGCGACAGTGCGCTTGAAGCGGCCGCTTCGATTGCCGACGAAGACAGCACGACGGTTACGCTATCTTATCGGGGTGCGGCATTCGGGCGGGCGCGGGCAAAAAACAGGGACCGCGTGGATGCAGCCATCAACGACGGCCGGATCAGGGTTCTCCTTGGCTCCGAGGTGCGACAGATCGAAGCGCAGCGCGTCATCGTGCAGACGCAGGACGCGGTCGAGGAAATTCCGAATGACGCTGTCGTGATCTGTGCCGGGGGCGTGCTCCCCACGCAATTCCTGAAAGATGCGGGAATCGAAGTCGAAACGAAATTCGGGACGGTCTGAGGCCCGAAGATCGATATTCCGGCGCGCTGGCTCGCTTGAATGATTACGCCATTTGTCAGGATGGATGCAGCTTTGTAATGCAGCGAGGCCTCGAGCGAAGGGCCGAGATGCGAATTCTTCTTGTTGAAGACGATCTGGAAATATCGAGACGGCTGGTTGACCGCCTGACGTCGGCGG
>JBEBGK010000147.1:0-7271 GCA_040081515.1 Chthoniobacteraceae bacterium | reverse complement strand
GATGCGTGAGCGCGGCCACCATCCCGGGCAGATGCGCCGCACCGCCTGCCCCGGCGATGATCACCTGGATGCCGCGCGCCTCGGCTTCGCGCGCATATTTCACCATCCGGTCCGGCGTCCGGTGCGCGGAGACCACGCGGCAGTCGTGCGGGATGCCGAAACGGCCGAGCATCTCGACAGCGTGCCTCATCGTCTCCCAATCGGACTTGCTGCCCATGATGACAGCGACAAGCGGGCCTGGTTTCATTTTGCGTATCCGATGAGTCATAAGCGGCACGCGACGGGTGTCGAGTGAGTTTCCTCGCAGGTCCGGACGCGTCGCCGGGATGGCGCGAGCAGTTTGCCCTCGTCACACGGCGCCGATCGAATGATGTTCGCGCCATGCCAGAGCGCGCGCAGCAACGACCCGCAGCGGAGAACATCGTCCTGATCGGCTTCATGGGCAGCGGGAAATCCTCCATCGGCCGGATCGTCGCCCGGAGGTTGCGCTTCCAGTTTCTCGACACCGACAAGCTCATCGAGGAACGGGCGCGGATGACGATTCCGGAGATCTTCGAGCGGCACGGGGAGCCGCATTTCCGGGAAAGGGAAACCGCCGTGCTCGAATCGCTGCTGGGGGTGAAGCGGCACGTCTTCGCCACCGGCGGCGGGATCGTGACGCAACCGGGCAACGTCGAAATCCTGCGCCAGCTCGGCCTCGTGGTGCTGCTGAAGGCCGACCCCGAGGAGATCTTCCGCCGCGTCTCGCGCAACGCCGACCGTCCGCTGTTGAAGGTCGAGAACCCGAGGGAACGCGTGTTCACGATGATGGCCGAACGCGCCCCGCTCTACGAAGGGGCCGCGCAATTCCAGGTGGACAGCACGACGATGCGCCACGAGGAGGTCGCGACGCGCATCATCGACGAAGCGCGGAGGGTCTTCGGCTGGCCGAAACCCGCGAGGCACTGACGCGCGATGACCCCGGCGGAACTCAAGACCGCCCTCGCCGCCGAGGCCGCCGCGCTCGGCTTCGATCTCTGCCGCGTCGCACCCGCCGGCCCGCCGCCGCATGCGGCGCAGTTCCGCGAATGGCTCGCGGCGGGTAATCACGCCGACATGGCGTGGATCGAGCGCAACGCCGACCGCCGCGGCGATCCGGATCTCGTCCTCCCCGGCGCGCGCAGCGTCGTCGTGCTCGGCTTGAACTACTGGCAGCGCGACGTCGCTCCGAGAGCGAAGGCCGGCCGCATCGCCCGCTACGCCTGGGGCGATGATTATCACGACGTGATCGAGCCGAAGCTCTGGCAGCTCGACTCCTGGCTGCAAGCGCACGGCGGCACGCAGCGGCAATACGTGGACACCGGCCCCGTCCTAGAGCGCGACTTCGCGGCACGCGCCGGGATCGGCTGGCACGGCAAGAGCACCATGCTCATCCACCCGAAGCTCGGCACATGGCTCTTCCTCGCCTCCATCCTCACGACGCTCGATCTCGCGCCGGATGAACCGATGCGCGACCACTGCGGCAAGTGCACCCGCTGCATCACCGCGTGCCCCACCGGCGCGATCCCCGCGCCGCACCGGCTCGATGCCCGCCTCTGCATCTCCTACCTCACCATCGAAAACAAAGGGCCCATCCCCGAGGCGCTGCGTCCGCTGCTCGGGGATCGCATCTACGGCTGCGACGACTGCCTCGACGCGTGCCCATGGAATCGCTTCGCGCAGGAGGCGCGCGAGACCCGCTTCGCTGCGCGCGATTTCGTGGGGATGCCCCTCCGCGATTTCCTCGCGCTCGACGACGCTGCGTTCCGGAGCCTCTTCCGCGGCTCGCCGATCAAGCGCATCAAACGCCCCCGCTTCCTCCGCAACGTGTGCGTCGCCCTCGGCAACACCGGCACCGCGGAGGATCTCCCCACTTTGGAAAATGCCGCGTGCGACCCGGACCCGCTCATCGCGGAACATGCGGCGTGGGCCATCGGGCAAATCAACGGGCGCACCGCCACGAACACGACCCGCTAATCGCTTCTTCGAGTGAACCGCGCGAATTCCTGTTCAAGACGGTCGTACACTTCCGGGAGCCAGCCCGGAGCGTTCGGGATCGAGCGCGAGAGCAGCAGCATCCCCGGGCGCGGGACTTGCCGAACTTGCAACGTGGGGCATACTTTAGCCCAACCCCATGAAAACCATCGTCGCCCTCAGCATCATCGCTGCCATCGCGCAGGCGGAGAATGTTCTTCCGCAGGCGCCGGACAAGAGCCGTTTCGCGGAGACCATCGCGCGGAGTCCCTTCGTGCTCGAGACGAAGGCGGTGGAGGAGCCGGTGGTCGAGAAGGTGAATGTGTTCAAGGATCTCTATCTGCGCGGGGTCGGAAAGGCGGAGGATAAGGACTACGTGCTCGTGCAACGGCTCGGGGAGGAGAAGCCGATGCGCTTCCTCGGCAGCGATCCCGGGGAGGACGGCCTGTTCGTGAAGACTGTGAGGGTCGGGAACAACTTCCGCGAGACGAAGGTCGTGATGCAGAAGGGCGCGGAGATCGGGGAGATCGGATTCAAGGAGGAGGCGATCGCGAGCCCCCAGCCGGCCCCTCAGATGAGGCCGGGCACGCCGGGCGTGCCGCCGGGATTCAACCGGCCCGGCATGCCGACGATGCAGGGGACGCCCGGGTCGACGTTCGGCCAGCAACGGACCGTCCCGCCGGTCGCGCCTCCCATTCCGCGGCCCCAGATCCCGACGGCGGTTCCGTTGCCGAATCCGACGACAACCATCCAGTCGCCCGCAAACGATCCGAACCGCAGGCAGCGCGTGCGGGTGATCAACAACTGATTTCCCGGAGAGGGCGGGGCTATTGCCCCGTGGTGGAAAGGCGCTCCCACAGCGCGCGTTCGTCGGCACTCAGGCTCGTGGGGAGCAGCACCTTCGCCTCGGCGTAGAAATCGCCGCGCGTTCCGGGCCCGGACGGCAGGCCGCGGCCCTTGAGCCGGAATTTCTGCCCCGGCTGCGTCCCGGTGGGAATCTTCATCTTCACCGCGCCGTCGGGAGTCTGCACCTCGACTTCCCCGCCGAGCACCGCGGTCCATACACGGACCGGGACCGCGCGGATCAGATCGCAGCCCTCGACGCGGTAATCCACGTGCGGTGCAATCCGGATCAGCAGGTAAAGATCGCCGCGTTCGCCGCCGCCAAGCCCCTCGCCACCCTGGCCGGCGAGCCGGATTTTCTGACCTGCGCGGACGCCTTTCGGGATGTTCACGGTGACGGTCTCTACGCGGCCGTCGCGTTCCATGCTGAAGGCCTTGCGGCCGCCGTGCAGCACTTCCTCGACCGTCACGGCGAGCTCGAATTCCACATCGCTGCCGCGCTGCTGGAAGGAGCCGAAGCCGCCGCGTCGCTTGCGCGCCGCCGCACCGCCGCGGGCGGCGCCGCCGCCACCGCCGAAGAACGCCTCGAAGAAATCGCTGAAGCCGCCGCCTTCGAAACCGCCGCGTTGTTCCCAGCCGGGAGGCGGCGCGTGTCTTCCCGGGCGGTTCCAGTCCGTGCCGAGTTCATCGTAGCGCTTGCGCTTGTCCGGATCGCTGAGCACCTCGTTGGCCTCGTTGATCTCCTTGAATTTCGCCTCCGCCGCCTTCTTGTCCTTTGCGACGTCGGGATGGTGCTGCCGGGCAAGCTTCCGGAACGCTTTTCGAATCTCGTCCTGCGACGCCGTCTTTGGCACCCCGAGTGTGGCGTAGTAATCCTTGAACTGCACGCGACGATAAAAGCGAAGTCGCGCCGCACGGCAACAACACAAACGCGCCGCGCGACCGCGGGGAAGAAAACCGTTGCCGCGCCCCGGGCGACGGCTAGCTTCGCCGCCTCTTTTTTCCCGCCATGATCATCCCGAAAGACAACACGCTGAGCGAGGATCAACTGAAGGAAGTCACGGAGATCGTCGGCGGATTCGGCTGCAAGGTGATGGTGATCAAGGGAGAGGTGCGTTCGATTTATGCCATCATCGGCGACGAGCGGAACGATGACATGGTCACGAAGCTCGAGGGCCTCCCCTATGTGGATCGCGTGGACCGCATCCAGAGCCCGCACAAGCTCATGGACATCCGCTCGAGCCTGGCGACGCACCGGGTGAAATTCGGCGGCGTGACCCTCGGGCAGGAGCCGTTCTTCTGCGCGGGGCCGTGCACGATCGATCCGAAGAATCCGAATCTCACCATCGAGACCGCGCATGCGATCAAGGAGGCCGGGGCGCACGCCCTTCGCGGCGGCGTGTGGAAGCCGCGCTCGAATCCGTACAGCTACCAGGGAGATGCGAAGGCGCTGCTCGTGCTGATGGAGGCCAGCCGCCAGACGGGCCTGCCGGTGGACACGGAGGTGATGGACGAGGAGCACCTGAAGCTCGCCATCGAAGCCGGCGTGAACTGCCTGCAAGTCGGTGCGCGCAATGCATTGAACTACGCGCTGCTCCGCCAGATCGGGCATGCGATCTCGGGGCGGGACACCTGCGTGCTGCTCAAGCGCGGCATGCACATGGGGCCCGTGCAGGAGTTCATCTCCGCTGCGGAATACATCGTGCAGCTTGGCAATCCGAACGTGATCCTCTGCCCGCGCGGCACGCAGCCGGCGCTCGACGGCTATCGGAATCACCCGGATGAAAGCATCGTCCCGCTGCTGAAGGAGCGCACGTGGGCGCCGGTCGTCGTGGACCCGTGTCACTCGGTCGGCAAGGCGACCTACGTCCCCGCGGCGGCGCTGGCGGCGATTGCGTACGGGGCGGATGGCGTGTGCATCGAGTGCAACGTGCATCCGAACAAGGGCATCGGCGACGACCCGAAACAGGCGGTGAACCCGGAGACCTTGCGGCAGATTATCTCGCAGACGCGGGAACTCTGGCGGATCCGGCGCGGAGAAGCACGCTAACAGCCATCGGCTGAACACTTTCAGGTCCCGGATTCCCGCGGCGCGTTCGCCGGGCGGTCCGGCGGCTGCGGCACCCGAAATGCTATTGTCATTGTTGCAATAGGATCTGCTTTTTTGAGCCAATGCCCAAACTTCTCGTAAGACACCCCGAACAGGGTGATGTGACCTTCACCCTTCGCGGTGAAAGGATCACTGTCGGGCGGCGGGCGGACAACATGATCCAGATCAACCACCAGACGGTGTCCTCCTATCACGCGGAGTTGATCGCGGTGAACGGTCACTACCGCGTCCGCGACCTCGGCTCGACCAATCATTCCTTCGTCGAGGGGACCATGTTTCTCGAGGCCGATCTGGACCGGCCGTGCCGGATGGTGCTCGGCGCGGTGGAGTGCGATTACCTCCCGGACGAGGTCGAATCCGTCCCCGAGGGGCTGGACACCTTGCGCAAGTGGGTCGGACTTCTCCGGCGCCAGAACGACGAGCTCATCGCGAAGATTTCCGAACAGCAGAGCAAGATCAACATCCTCGGGAACGCGCGGCTGCTGACGCCCGCCGCCGATGCGGACCTGACCAACCTTCGCAACCAGGTCCGGACCCTGAGCGGCGAGCGCGACCGGCTGGCGGCGGATAATCTTGCTCTGCAGAACCAACTCGGAAAATTCCGCGAGGTCCTCGCCAAGGAAGGCGTTCCGGCGGCCTTGAAGGAGAGCCTCGCCGGATATCTCGCGGCCCCGGCTGGCGAAAGGATCCCTCCCGCCGACATGCGCGACGGCGACGCCATCGCGGCGGAGCACGCGGCGAAGCTCCTCGGAAAGTCGCTGAGCCCGGAGTTCCAGGAGATTTCCGATTTGAACAAACAACTGCGATCGCAGGTCGCGCTGCTGGCGATGCAACCCGAGGACCGCGGCGTCTTTTGCACGATCCTGCTCCTCGTGGAGGAAATGGCCGAGACCGTCTCCAGCCTGCTCGATCATCCCATCGCCCGCGTCGTGCGGAATCTCCAAGCGATGGCCCGTGATGCGATCCAGCGGCCCGGCACCGCCGACCCGCGGACGCTTCACGGGATCACCCAGGCGTCGGACCTTCTAGCCAAGGTGCTCAATCACGACGTGCTGACACGCGCGGAGAATCTGCCCGCGCCGCAGGTCATCGCCGTGGATGACGACAAGGATCTGCTGCCGCTCATCATCTCATCGCTCGAGTCCGCGATGCTGCCGACCATCGGCTGCGCGGATGCGCGGGCGGCGCTCGACACCCTGCAGGAGACCCCCTGCGACCTGATCCTCCTGGACCTCGGCCTGCCGGATCTGAGCGGGTTCGACATGTGCGCGTGCATCCGGGCGCTGCCAAAGCACGAGCGCACCCCGATCGTCTTCCTCACCGGCCAGGACACGAACGAAAACCGGAAGAAAGGATCGCTCAAAGGCGCGAGCGATTTCATCGGCAAGCCGTTCAATGTTTTCGAGCTCGCTCTCAAGGCGCACACTTGGGCCTTGAGAAACCAGCTCGTCGTGGCCTGAAAATGGCGGGGCGTGCGGGCTGTTTAAGGCTCGCCTTGAACGGATATCCTCAGGATACTTTCCCGAGATGCAAAAGCTGACGATTCTCGCTGCTGGAGTTGCCATGTTTACGACTGGCTGCCAGATGACCGCGCCTTCGAAGACCTGGAAGACCGTGAAATCCGTGCCCAAGACGGGTCCTGCGGTGGAGGATCGTTCCGGGAACTACGCCGAGCGGCTGCACAAGATGCTCCAGCAGGCGGGCATCGAGCACAAGGTCGTCACTTTCACCTTCCGATATCCCACGAGCATGATGGTGGACGCCCCGGCGCAGGATACCGCGGTGATCTACAGGGATGCGGCGTCGCCGGATCACCCGTGGTGGCTCGCAGCCGAGAGCCTCTGGAGCCCGATGTGGCTGCCGACTCAATCGCTCGGGCGCCAGATCGATTTCTATCTCGCGCGGCCTTCCGCGGTGGTCTCCGTGGCTGAATATCCCGCGGGAACCACCACGCCCGCCAAGGGCCGCCGCCATCGCACGAAAGCCGATCACGCCGCCAGCAGGGCGGAGTCGCACTCCGGCACTGCGGAGCAACCGCCCGGGCAAAAAACATCCCCCGCTGGTGCACCCGTGCTCGGCAAGGAACCGAAGGAGCAACCCGCGCCGGTCGGCCAGGGCCCCGCAGCTCCCGCACCCGGCCGGGCGCCGACACCGGTTGGAAATCCTCAGGACGGCGCGCCGGACAAGACGGTTCCGAAAACGGACCCGCCGGCCACGCGTCCCGCGCCTCCGAAAACCGTGCCTGTGTTTCTGGATCTCGCGCCGGCTCCCGTCGCCTGTCCGTCCATCCGCGCGGTGGAACTTTTTCTGAACGCGTCATCCGCGG
>JBEBGK010001040.1:0-1820 GCA_040081515.1 Chthoniobacteraceae bacterium | reverse complement strand
AGGAAAAAGAACAGCACCACATACGCGATGGGCGTGTAGAAAAGCGACCGCACTTCGCGGCTGAGCAGGACAAGGAAGGTTCTCATGGCGTCTGGCTGTTTCTCCTAGTGGTCGGACAAGGTCAGTTCCGCGAACACATCCTCGAGTGTCGCGCGCTTCTGGTGCATCTCCCGGACGGCCCAATTGCGCTGCACGGCGAGCTTCATCACCTGCTCGCCGGGCGCGGCATTTGCATCGAGGCGCAGCGTGAACGCGCTCCAGTCGCCGTCCTTCTCCTCGGTCACGTTCTTCACCCCTGCGATGCCGGTCAATGCATCCGTCGCATTGTCGCCGCCGACCCGCGCCTCGAGCCGCATCTCGCCCACCGCCCGGTGGTTCTTCAGCAAGTTCTCCGCGGTGTCGGTCGCGCGGATCTTCCCCTTGTGGATGACGATCACGCGGGAGCACATGATCTCGACCTCGGGGAGGATGTGCGTGCTGATGAGCACCGTCCGTTTGTGCGCGAGGTTCTTGATCAGTTCGCGCACGGTGCGGATCTGGTTCGGGTCGAGCCCGATCGTCGGTTCGTCGAGGATGAGCATCTCCGGGTCGTGGACCAGTGCGTCCGCGAGGCCGACGCGCTGCCGGTAGCCCTTGGAAAGGCTGCCGATGAGCTGCTTCTCGCGATCCGCGAGATGGCAGAGATCGAGCACGTCGCCGACGCGCTCGCGCATCTTCGATCGCGGCACGCCCTTGAGCGCGGCGCGATAGCGGAGGTACTCGCCCACTTTCATGTCGGGATAAAGCGGCGTGTTCTCCGGCAGGTAGCCCGTTCGTTTCCGCGCCTCGATGCTCTGCTCGAACACGTCGAACCCCGCGATGCTCGCCCGGCCCGAGGTCGCCGGCAGGTAGCTCGTGAGAATCTTCATCGTCGTGCTCTTGCCCGCGCCATTCGGCCCGAGAAACCCCACGATCTCGCCCTTCTCCACCTCGAAGCTGATGTCATTCACCGCGGTGAAAGTGCCGTATTTCTTGGTCAGATGTTCGACTTTAATCATGGATGCTATCGTCTGGTGGCTCGCCTGCGTTCCGCCGTCCCCGAGATGGCCCGGCGCATCGCGCCGGACGCCGACTCATGAGGTCAACGACTGAACGGGTGCCCGGTCTCCGGCAGTGGTTTGCTGCCGAGGGGGGCGGACTGTTATCAGGCGGGCAAGGGTTGGCAAGAGGGTCTTTTCGCTTCGGAATCCTTGGATATCTGCGGGCTGCCTTCGACCCTTCAGCCGGCTGGATGTTCGATCAAAAAGCGCGCCGGTCGCGGGCACTGCCGCGGCGGCACTACCGGGCAATCAGTTGGAAGGTGTCGCCCACCAGGCGCGCGGCACGGGGTCCGCGCTGCCACCACGCCAGGCCGAGATCCACGCGGCTGCCGGTGTCGATCTGCCCGAGCAGTTTCTCGAGCTGCTTGACCTTGTTGACGTCGTAGCGGCCGGCCGATTTGACGAGCATCCCGGGCTCGATCCCGGCCGCCGCCGCGGGGGACTTCGGTTCCACAGCGGCGATGAGCACGCCGCTCCCGAGGGGATACTGGAAATTTTCCGCGAGCTTCTCATCGAGATCCTGGAGGCTGAGCCCGAAGAACTTTTTCGCGAGGCTCGGCTTCTCCGGGATTTTTTCGCCACGCGCGATTTTCTTGAACTCCTCCACCTTGTCCCGGACGACGTTGCCCGGAATCGCGAACCCGAGGCCCTGGGTCGGCACGCCCTGCGGGGTGAAGGACATCTTCACCGACGAAATGCCGACGAGCCGCCCGGCGATATCGACGACGGGGCCGCCGCTGT
>JBEBGK010001039.1:0-1822 GCA_040081515.1 Chthoniobacteraceae bacterium | reverse complement strand
GGGTGGCGGGGGGACGGCGCCGGGTTCGGAGAGTTGGATCTGGTCCGGGGTGCGGATGACGATCTGCGGCTTCTGATCCCACAACTCGATGCGCCCCGTGATCGCCACCGTCTTGCCCTCGTATGCATGGACGTCGCCGACTTTTTCCTGATCGCGCGCCAGGATGACTCCGCTGAAGACTTGCTTCGGAAAACGGTCGCCTAAGTTCAGGTAGATGGTTCCTTTCCCCGACTTGGAAACGGCGACGACCTTGCCGGTGATCGTCGCTTCTTCACCCGCGTGCTTGCCGGCCTCGCTATCCGGGTAGCTTGCCGCGGCCATCGCGATACAGGGCGCAGCCACGGCGAGCGCACTGCAAATCAGGCCGGCGATGAGGGGGCGGAATGCCATGACGCCCGCAGCGTGGTCCCGAAACTCCGCGGCGGACAAGGGTATTTTCCGCTTCGTGCGGACGAATGCCGCTCCCGCCCGCCGCGAACGCTCGCCGGTTCCCCTTCACCCGGGGAGCGGGACCGTGTAGGCACGCCGCGTGCCGAAGAACGATCTGCCGATTTACGAACTGGAAGACGCCATCGTCGCGGCATTGCGCGAAGGCAACCGGCTGATCCTCCAGGCGCCGACCGGCTCCGGGAAATCGACGCAGGTGCCGCAGATCCTCCGCGACCACGGGCTCGCGGACGACGGCGAGATCATCGTGCTCCAGCCGAGACGGCTCGCCACGCGGATGCTCGCGGCGCGTGTGGCCTCCGAGCGCCAGCAGCGGCTTGGCGACGAGGTCGGCTACCAGATCCGGCTCGACCGCGTGGCATCGGCGCGGACGAGGATCATTTTCGTGACGGAGGGCGTGCTGCTGCGGCGGATGCTCGGAGATCCCGCATTGCGTGGCGTGTCGGCGATCCTTTTCGACGAATTCCACGAGCGGCATCTCTACGGCGACATCACCCTCGCCCGCGCGCTCGATCTCCAGGAGAAACAGCGACCCGATCTCCGGCTCGTGGTGATGTCGGCGACGCTCGAGACGGGCGTGCTTGGGAAATATCTCGCACCCTGCCGGACGCTCACCAGCGCGGGCAGGACGTTCCCCGTGGATGTCGAGTACCTGGAGCGCTCCATCCGCGCGGATGAATTCCCCGTGTGGGATGCCACGGCGGATGAACTCGAACGGCTGGCGCCGCGCACCCAGGGCGACGTGCTCATCTTCATGCCCGGCGCGTATGAAATCTCGCGCACCATCGCCGCGGTGCGCGCATCGGGCGTGGGGCGCGATTTCATCGTGCTCCCGCTCCACGGCGAGCTGCCCGCGAACGAGCAGGACGCCGCCGTGGCGCGATACGAAAAGCGAAAGGTCATCGTGAGCACAAATGTCGCCGAGACTTCGCTGACCATCGACGGCGTGCGCACCGTCATCGACAGCGGCCTCGCGCGCATCGCGCGATTCGATCCGCACCGCGGGATCAACACACTCCTCGTCGAGCGCATCAGCCGCGCGAGCGCCGAGCAGCGCGCCGGACGCGCGGGAAGAACGGCTCCCGGCGTGTGCCTTCGCCTCTGGACCGAACGCGAACACCAGGATCGCCCCGCGCAGGAATTGCCCGAGGTGAAGCGCCTCGATCTCGCCGAGATCGTGCTGACCCTGAAGGCGAGTGGCGTGACCGATGTGGCGCATTTCCGCTGGCTCGAAGCGCCCGCGCCGAAGTCGCTCGAAAACGCCGAGACGCTGCTGCTCGATCTCGGCGCGATCAGGAGTGGGACAGGCGTCCCGCCTGTCGAAGTGGGATTGGCGGCTCGCCTGTCCGAATCGGCAGGCGAAGACGCCCGCCGC
>JBEBGK010001038.1:0-1827 GCA_040081515.1 Chthoniobacteraceae bacterium | reverse complement strand
ACTGCTGGTGATTTCCCAGGACACGAGCGCCTACGGGGTGGACGTGAAATACCGCACCGGGTTCTGGAACGGGAAGCCGCTCAAAACGCGGATGACGGAATTGTGCGAGGCGCTGGGGACGCTGGGCGTGTGGGTGCGCCTGCATTACGTCTATCCCTATCCCAGCGTCGATGACGTGATTCCGCTGATGACTGACGGGAAGATTCTTCCCTACCTAGACATCCCATTCCAGCACGCCAGCCCCCGCATCCTCAAGCTCATGAAGCGCCCGGCAGCCGCGGAGAAAGTGCTCGCGCGAATTCGCGCCTGGCGCCAGGCCTGCCCGGAACTCACCATCCGAAGTACTTTCATCGCCGGTTTCCCCGGCGAGACCGAGGCGGAATTCGAAGAACTGCTGGCCTTCCTGAAGGAGGCGCAGCTGGACCGCGTCGGCTGCTTTGCCTACTCGCCGGTGGACGGCGCGAAAGCGAACGAGCTGCCGGATCCCGTGCCCGACGAACTCCGCGAAGAGCGGAAAATGCGGTTCATGGAAGTCCAGGCCGGCATCAGCAAGGCCAGATTGAAATCGAAGATCGGCAGCACGCAGAAAGTGATCGTGGATGCGCCCGGCGTTGGCCGCTCGATGGCCGACGCGCCGGAGATCGACGGGGTCGTCAAGTTCAAGGGCGGCAAGGTGGGAGAATTCTCTGAAGTCCTGATCGAGCGCTCCGATGCGCACGATCTTTTCGGGAGACTGTCATGAGCATGGAATGGAAAACCCGGGAGGTAATGGTCGTATCCGGAGCACGTACGGCGATCGGCGGCTACGGCGGATCCCTGAAGGAGATGCCGCCGACGAAACTGGGTGCGATCGCGATCAAGGAGGCGGTGACGCGCGCGGGAATTGATCCGGCAAGCATCGGCCACGTCGTGATCGGCAGCGTGATCCACGGCGAGGCGCGCGACATGTACATCTCGCGCGTCGCCGCGATCGACGCCGGGCTGCCGGTGGGCACGCCCTGCCTCACGGTCAACCGCCTGTGCGGCTCCGGCTTGCAGGCGATCGTTTCAGCCGCGCAGCACATCCTGCTCGGTGACGTCGACACGGTGGTCGGTGGCGGCGCGGAGAGCATGAGCCGCGCGGCCTACATGCTGCCCGCCGGACGCTGGGGCCAGCGCATGGGCGACGGCGCGGTGGTGGACGCCATGGCCGGCGCGCTGCACGATCCCTTCGGCAACGGCCACATGGGCATCACAGCCGAGAACATCGCCGCCAAGTTCGGCTTCACGCGCGACGGGCAGGATGCCTTCGCACTGGAATCCCACAAGCGCGCGTCGAACGCGCTCGAAAAGGGCTTTTTCAAGGACCAGATCATTCCGATCGAACTCAAGACCCGCAAAGGCGTCGAGCAGTTTACGACGGACGAACATGTTCGCAAGGGAGTGAAGATCGAGGACTTCCAGAAGCTGAAGCCGGTGTTCAAGAAGGACGGCAGTGTGACTGCCGGCAATGCTTCCGGGCTGAACGACGCAGCGGCCGCAATCGTGATGATGGAAGCGGGTGCGGCCAAAAAAGCTGGTGCCAAGACGATGGCGCGACTCGTGGCCTACGCCCACGCCGGCGTCGAGCCGCACCTCATGGGCCTGGGTCCGATTCCAGCCGTGAAGCGCGTGTTCGAGAAGTCGGGCCTGAAGCCATCCGACATGGACGTGATCGAGTCCAACGAGGCCTTCGCCGCGCAGGCGATGGCGGTGACCAAGGATCTGGGTCTCGACCCGGCGAAAGTGAATCCGAATGGCGGCGCGGTTGCCCTGGGCCATCCGATCGGCGCCACCGGCGCGATCCTG
>JBEBGK010001037.1:0-1830 GCA_040081515.1 Chthoniobacteraceae bacterium | reverse complement strand
GACGCCAAGGACGGCGGCTACTCGATCTACCTCGACTTCCTCGTGCTGCCGACGGTTGAGCAATCGGTGCAGCGAGTTGCGGATCGTGTCGAGGCTGGCGGGCACGATGTTCCGTTCGACGATTTGCGCCGCCGCTTCCGACTCGGATTGCAGAACCTTTTCACGCTTTACCGGCCGGTTGTGGATTTCTGGGCGCTGCACAACACGACGGTGCGTCCGCCTCGAAAAATTGCGCAGGGCGACGCGAAGAATTTCGTCGTTTTCAACAAGGCAGAGTTTGAATCGCTAGTTGCCGAGTTTAACTTGAAGCCATGAAGGACAACTTTCCGCCAGCCCGTGGAGTGCCGATGCACTTGCTCACCGAACGCGGCCTGAACCGCGCGTTCATCAAAGTCGTCGAGGAGCACCGCCGCGACGGGCGTCCCGTCGTCACGACCCGCGACGGAAAGCCCGCACTCGTCCCTGCCGATCAGCTCGGTCCGGATGTCGCCGCCGCCCGGCGCCGCATCGCGGAACTCGATGCAGAAATTGCCGCGCTGGAGCGCCCATTTTCCCTCAACGAAACGCCATGAATGCACGCAACTTCGTGACCACTCTGAATGCGCGGCCGACTGTGCGGGTTGAGCTGCTGGTTCCCCGCCGATGAAGAAGCCGACCCCGCTTTACAAAAAGAAGAACTTGCGCAATGTGACTACGCGTGACTACATTGGTCCCATGAAGACGCAAACAGCTTCGGAAAAGGAGGAGGTGACCTCGCCGGTCGTGCAGGAGATCGCGCCGTTGCCCGGCGGGGGCTCGGGCATATCCGTGCGCGCTGCCAAGGCGCACTTGTCGGGCTTGCTCGAACAGGTGGCGGCCGGACGGGAGATCGTGATCACCAGCGATGGCGTGCCCAAGGCGCGGCTCGTGCCCGTCTCGGGCGGGGAGCAAAGGCGGCCATTCCAGGATACGCGCGAGCACCTCAAGACGATGCCGAAATGGCGCGGCGGGCAGACTGCCGAAGAGATCGTCCGCGAAGACCGTGATGGGCGGGGTTGGTGATGTATCTCGATACCGCCATCCTCGTGAAACTGCTGGTCGTCGAGCCGGACAGCGATTTCTTTCAGGAGCAGCTTGCCGGCGTGCTGATCTCCTCGTCGGAACTCGCATTGACGGAAGTGTGGTCGGCCCTGCTGGCGAAGGAACGCAACAAGGCGATTTCGTCCCGGCAGCGAGCCGCGGCCTGGCGGGTGTTCAACGAGCGGGTGCGGGAGAAACAAATCCACCTGCACCCGCTCAACAGCGTCGTGTTGAAGAAGGCGAACCACATTCTCGAACAGTGCCACCCGGCGGTGCCGCTTCGCACGCTTGATGCGATTCACACCGCGGCATGCGACTTGTCGCAGGATTTTCCGATGTGCACCACGGACCGGCGGATGCGCGATGCGGCAAAGGCGCTTCATATTCCCGTTTTCCCGGAGGGCGAGAATGTCTGACGCAACCCTCTGAGGAGACAGCCGCAAGTCTGCCCGAGTTTTTCTTCCAACCAACCGATGTATCACCAAAACGAAAAAGTACAGCCCGTAAACGTTGCCGACGAGATGTCGAAGTCGTTCCTCGACTACTCGATGTCCGTTATCATTTCCCGAGCGCTGCCGGATGCGCGCGACTGACTGAAGCCCTCGCAGCGACGCATCCTTTTTGCAATGTCTGAACTCGGCGTGTCTCCGACGCGCAAGCCGCTCAAGTGCGCGAAGATCGTCGGCGAGACGATGGGCAACTATCACCCGCACGGCGATCAGGCGATTTACCCGACGCTCGTCCACATGGCGCAGCCGTGGGCGATGCGCG
>JBEBGK010001036.1:0-1831 GCA_040081515.1 Chthoniobacteraceae bacterium | reverse complement strand
CACCGTGTTCATCCTCGCCGCCACGCGGGCCTTGTGGCTGCTTGCGCTCCGCCGCTACGGCAGCGCGAGTTCGTAGGATGACGGCCCGTCCGCTTCCCTGCACCACCCCGCAAAAAAGTTACCATTTCCCCCTTGCGCCCCACGGATGTAGTCCGTATCTATCCCGCCCTTTTCTTTCCAGCACCCGCTTACCAATGCCGAAACCGAAGCCCAAGAAAGCAGCGAAGAAACCTTCACCGAAACCGAAGGCGCGCAAGCCCGTCGCCAAGGCGAAGGCCCCGAAACCCGCGCCGAAACCCGTGGCTAAGCAGAAGGCGGCACCAAAGGCCGGCAAGGCCGTCGCGAAAGCGGTGCCCGAAAGGAAGATTGGCGAGCGTCCGCCTCCGGCTCCGCCGAAGCGCCCCGTGAAGCTGACCCCCTTCCTCAAGATGCAAAAGCAGCGGCTGATGGCTCTGCGCGACAGCATCCTCGACTCGATGGCCGGCGTCGCGAAGGACACCCTGCGCTCGCGCCCCGAGGGCAGCGAAGCCAGCGCGTTCGGCATGCACCAGGCAGATGCGGGCAGCGACGCGTACGACAAGGATTTTGCGCTGAGCCTCCTCTCGCAGGAGCAGGACGCGCTTTACGAAGTCGAGGAAGCGCTCAAGCGCATCGACAACGGCACCTACGGCGTCTGCGAAATGAGCGGCAAGGCGATTCCGCATCCGCGCCTCGAGGCGCTGCCATTCGCCCGGTTCACGGTGCAATGCCAGACGGACATCGAGAAGAACCGCCGCTCGCAGCGCTCGCGCGTTCCCGTCACCTCCCTCTTCGGCCTCACCGAGAACGAAGGCGAATCCGAATCCGAAACGGAAGAAGCCGAGGAAACCCCGGCGAAACAACAGGAAGAATAACACACCATGGCACGCGAATTCATCACCCTCGAATGCACCGAGGCGAAGGCGGAGGGCAAACCCCCGTCACGCTACATCTCGAGCCGCAACAAGAAGAGCCTCAACACGCCCAACCGGCTGGAGAAGGTCAAATACAACCCGCACCTTCGCCGCCGCACCCTCCACCGGGAGATCAAATAATCCATGAGCCAGCCAAAGACACCGCAACGCCGTACCAATTTCCGCAAAGCCAACCGCCCGATGCCGCGCCGCCGCGTGGACATCGCGCTGGATGCCATCGATTGGAAAAACCCGGAACTCCTCAAGCGCTTCATCACCGAGAGCGGAAAGATCCTGCCTCGCCGGATGACCGGTGTGCCTGCGCGCTTCCACAGGAAGATCAACAACGCCATCAAGCGTTCCCGTCAGGCCCTTTTGATGCGCTGACCGCGGCTCGCGCAGCGATTCGATTTCCAGGACGCGCCACTCCGGTGGCGCGTTCTTTCGTTTGCGGCCGGCCCTTCCCTTGCGTGCCCTACTCCGGCATCGGCCGGCCTTTGGTCTCCGGGAGGAACATCAACGCGACAAGGCCGACGAGGAACACCGCGCTCATGTAGCTGCCGGCGGTGCGGAAGGCGTTGAGTTCCGCGGTGGCCTTCATGGCGGCGTCGGCGGTCGCCGGAAGCGCGGCGATGGCCTTCTTGCCGATATTGGACTGCAAGACGCCGAGCGTGACCGGACCCGTGGCGGCGATGAAACGGCCGACGTTGTAGCAGAAGCTCGTACCAGTCGATCGCAGCCGAGTCGGGAATAGCTCCGGGAAGTAAATCGCATAGCCGCCGAACAGAGCGAGTTGGCAGAAACCCATCAGCGGGATCATCCAGAACACTTCACTGAATTGATCCAGATTCCAGACGACCAGCGCGGTGCTGAACATCGCGGCGATGACCGACATGGCG
>JBEBGK010000146.1:0-7341 GCA_040081515.1 Chthoniobacteraceae bacterium | reverse complement strand
GGCGATGTCCACGCCGACGGACAATGCGGTGATCCCGTATGCCGTCGGCGTGGACATCGCCTGCCGCATGAAGCTCACGGTCTTTGACCGCAAGGCGAACATCATCGCCGGGCAGCGCGATCGTCTCGCGAACATTATCGAGGACGAGACGCGCTTTGGCATGGGCTGCGAATTCAAGCAGCGCCGCCAGCACGATGTGATGGACGAAGACTGGAGCGTTTCGCACGTAACGAACCGGCTGCGCGACAAGGCGTGGTCGCAGCTCGGCACGAGCGGAAGCGGCAACCACTTCGTCGAGTTCGGTGCGTTCAGCGTCAATGCAGAGGAGGCGCAAGCGCTCGGCATAGAGCCGGGCGAATACCTCTCGCTGCTCACGCACTCGGGTTCGCGAGGCACGGGCGCGCAAGTCTGCGATTTCTACAGCAAGCGCGCGATGGCCCGCCACGAGCACCTGCCGAAGGAACTCAAGAATCTCGCGTGGCTCTCGCTCGACGACGCCGACGGCCAGGAATACTGGGCCGCAATGAACCTGATGGGCCGCTACGCCGCCGCGAACCACGCGCTCATCCACAAGCACATCGCGAAGAAGCTCGGCGCGCATGTGCTACTCGACATCGAGAACCATCACAACTTTGCGTGGAAGGAAACGCATGTCGTGAATGGCGAGGCGCGCGAGGTCATCGTGCATCGCAAGGGCGCTACGCCTGCGGGTGCCGGCGTGCTCGGAATCATCCCCGGCTCGATGGCGACGCCCGGCTACGTCGTGCGCGGCAAGGGTTCGCCCGAGTCGCTGCACAGCGCGTCGCACGGCGCAGGCCGCGTGATGAGCCGCACCAAGGCGATGCAGTCCTTCACCTGGAGCGCGGTGAAGAAGCAACTCGCCGCCGCCGGCGTGGAACTCCTGTCCGCGGGCCTCGACGAAGTGCCGGGCGTGTACAAGGACATCGCGCAAGTGATGGCCGCACAAACCGACCTCGTGGACGTGCTCGGCCGCTTCGATCCGAAGCTCGTGAAGATGTGCCCGGCGGGCGACCGCGCAGAAGACTGACGGCGCTCCGAAGGTCCAACATTCAACATCCAATCTTCCAATCATCGAATCACCCACCGTCGCGCCACCTGCGCCTGGCACATCGCGCGAGGTTGCAAACCTCGCCTACTTTCAATGACCGACACCCTCAATAAATCCACTGTTCTGGTGCTCAACCGCAACTGGCAGGCAATCCACGTGAAGACGCCCGCCGAGGCGTTCTGCATGCTCGCCAGCGGCGCGGCCACCGCGCTCGACGTGCAGGGCGACGACTACATCACGCCCGTGCGCTGGGACGATTGGCTCAAGCTGCCCGTCCGCGAGCACGAAAACGCCGTGGGCACTCCGCGCGGTCCGGTGCGCGTGCCGACCGTCATCGTCTCCGCCAACTACGCCAAGGTCCCGCTCCGCCGCCCGCGCTTCGGTGCCCGCGGCATCTGGGAACGCGACGGTGGCGTCTGCCAATACACCGGTCGCAAGCTCTCCCCGAAGGAGGGCAACATCGACCACGTCGTCCCGCGCTCGCGCGGCGGCAAGACGACTTGGGACAACTGCGTGCTCGCCCACCGCGAAGTGAATTCTCGCAAAGCCAACCGCCTCCCGCATGAGGCTGGTCTGCGGTTGCGCAAGCAACCCGCCGCCCCGCGCGTAGTGCCTGCGAGCGTCCTGATTCGCAATCACCACGGCGTCCCGGACTGGGAGCACTTCCTTGGCTAATTCCGTGACGCCGCATCGCATCCCCGTTCGCAAGCTCGCGTGGGCAACCGACCTTCACCTCGTGTTCGTCCCGCGCGGGCCGCTTCGCGCGTTCTGTGAAACGCTCGCGCAGACGTCCTCCGACGCGATCGCGATTACCGGCGACATCTCGGATGGCCGACATCTCGAAGACCATCTGTCGTTGATCGCCGGGCGCGTGGAGAAACCGATCTTTGTGCTGCTCGGCAATCACGATCGTTATCACACCTCGTTTGCGGATGCCGAGGAACAGGTGCGGCGCATAGCAGGGAAGCATCCACACGTCCATCGCCTCATGGGCGGCGAAATCTTTGAATTGAGTGCGCGCACCGCACTCATCGGCGTTGATGGTTGGGCCGATGGACGATCCGGTTCCGGCCCGGCGTCGCCGGTCGTCTTGAACGACACGATTCTCATTCATGACCTCTCGATTCTGTCGCGCCCGGCAGCGTGGGAAAAAATGACGGAGATGTCCCGCGCCTTTGCGGAAACGATCAAGCCGACGCTCGACGCTGCGATGTCGTCTTTTCGCGAGGTGATGCTGCTCACTCACGTCCCTCCGCTGCGCGAAGCCACCTGGCACGAGGGCGAGGTCTCAGGACCGGACTTTCTGCCGCACTTTTGCAATGCACTGCTCGGCGAGGTAATCCGCAGCGCTTGTGCCACGCATCCCGGCTCAAAACTCACGGTGCTCTGCGGTCACACGCACAGCGAGGGCGTTCATCACGAAAACAATCTCACGGTGTTCACTGCCGGGGCGATTTATGGGGCTCCTCGCATTGACCGGGTGATTTCAATTCCTGGATGAACCGCGAGTCCGGCGGCACCGCACGGCATCGTCTTTGACGTGCAACACCTCGCACGGTGCTCATGGTGCCTTTGAAGTGAAATAGTGGCTGTTCGCATTTCAGTCGGTGCTTCCGTGTCCCCGTGCGCTCTGAATCGCCTGATCCGTTGCGCGACGAAGGGCAAATCTCAAAACTCGCATTGTGCGGGGGCGCCGGGTTAGGGACGGAGGCATTTCCTGACTCGTGAATCCTAACTCCGATGAAATTCCCGCCATCGGCGACGACGCACTGCGGTTGCGCGTTGCCGAACTCGCAGCGGAGTGTGCGCGGTTGCGTTTGGAGAATGTGGAATTGCGGAGGCGTTTCGGAGTGGAGGCCACAACCGCACCTACTCACCCGTGGTGCCAGATCCGACGCCTACGCACTTCTCTGGCACGCTTACGAACGCCTCGCCTGCGGAGGCAAAGCTCTCGTTCTTCCGCAGATTGTTTCGCGGTCGTGAGGATGTATTTGCGGTGCGGTGGATAGGGAAGGACGGGAAGGCGGGCTATTCGCCGGCAGCATTGAAAGACTGGTCACAGCTTGACGCGAAGGGGCGTCCAGCGAGGACTTTTCTGCCTCTGACGGACGAAGATATCATTGCGCACCTCACGGGCCGGCAGACGATCGGCGTGTATCCGCTGCTGTGTGATGAGACGTGCTGGTTTCTCGCGGCAGATTTCGACAAGGCGGGATGGCAGGACGACGCCCGTGCATTTCTCCGCGTGTGCAACGAATGGAATGTCGCCGCGGCGCTCGAACGCGCGCGCTCCGGGCGCGGCGGACATGCGTGGATATTTTTCGCCGAGGCGATCCCTGCGGTGCTCGCACGCAAACTCGGCGCGGCGGTGCTCACCCGTGCGATGGAGCGAAGGCATCAGGTCGGGTTGGATTCGTACGATCGCTTTTTCCCGAATCAGGACACGATGCCAAAGGGCGGCTTCGGAAACCTCATCGCGCTGCCGCTCCAACATGTGCCGCGGCAGGAGGGCAATAGTGTGTTCCTCGACGAAAATCTCACGCCATTCGCTGACCAGTGGGCGTTTCTCTCGGGGCTGCCGCTCGTGGCACCGGAGAAAGTGCAAGCCATCGTCGGCGACGCGGAACGTGCGGGCGATGTCGTCGGTCTGCGACTGGCGCTCACGGATGAAGACGAGGGCGAGGATCCGTGGCTCCGTCCGCCGTCGCGGCGGAAACGCGAAGCGCCCATCACAGAACTGTTGCCGAAGGAAGTGTGCGTGGTGCGCGGAGACCTCGTGTATGTCGAAAAGGAAGGTCTGCCGTCAGCGATGCTGAACCGGCTACTGCGTCTGGCGGCTCTCCAAAATCCAGAGTTCTATCGAGCGCAAGCGATGCGGCTCTCGACATTCGGAAAGCCACGCGTGATCCGCTGCGGCGAGGAACTGGGGCGTCACATCGGCCTGCCGCGCGGATGCTTCACTGAAGCGGTTCAGCTATTGAAAAGCCACGGCGTCAACGCGCGAGTGCAGGATGAGCGCTTCGGCGGACGCGCACTCGATGTGCGCTTTCACGGAGAACTGCGCACAGAACAGACCGCAGCGGCGGAGGCGCTGCTTGCACACGACGACGGGGTGCTCGCGGCGACGACTGCGTTTGGCAAGACGGTCATCGCCGCACACTGCATTGCGCGGCGTGGCGTGAATACACTCGTGCTCGTGCACCGGCGGCAGTTGCTCGACCAGTGGCGGGAGCGGCTTGCCGTTTTTCTCGGGTTCGATGTGAAGAATATCGGCGTCATCGCCGGCGGGAAGAAATCGCCGACCGGCACCGTGGACATCGCCTTGCTGCAAAGCCTCAACCGAAAAGGTGTCGTGCCCGATTTCGTCGCCGACTACGGCCATGTCGTCGTGGACGAATGCCATCACCTTTCCGCGTTCAGCTTCGAGACGGTCCTCCGGCGCGTGAAAGCACAATTCGTCCTCGGCCTCACCGCCACGCCCATTCGCAAGGACGGGCATCATCCGATCATCTTCATGCAGTGCGGGCCGGTGCGCTTTCGCGTGGATGCGCGGAAGCACGCGGCAACCCGGCCTTTCGATCACGTCGTCATACCATGCCCGACGTGTTTTCAAATCCCGCCCGGCACCGAGCCGCCCATTCAGCAACTCTACGCCGAACTCGTCTCAAACGAGCGCCGCAACGCACAGATCATCCGCGATGTGCTCGCGACCGTCGCCGAAGGCCGCTCACCACTCGTGCTTACTGAGCGGAAATCGCACGCGGACGCACTCGCCAGCTCAGTGCGAGGAAAGGTCGCGCACGTCGTCGTGCTGCAAGGCGGCCAGGACGCGAAGGCCCGTGCTGCCGTCGCGAATGAACTCGCCGCGATTCCGCAGGACGCTGCGCGCGTCATCATCGCGACGGGGCGCTACATCGGTGAGGGCTTCGACGACAGCCGGCTCGACACACTTTTTCTCGCGCTACCGATCTCGTGGCGCGGCACACTCCAGCAATACGTCGGGCGGCTCCACCGACTTCACTCTGGCAAGACCGAGGTGCGTGTCCACGACTACATTGATGGTGCGGTACCCATGCTCTCGCGGATGTTCGACAAGCGCCGCCGCGGCTACGAGGCCGTCGGTTACACGATCCGTGACGACACCGCGCCCACTCTTGGTGCAATGCCCAAAATTTGAGCGGTCGAAAAGCGAGTCACGCTTTTCACGGCGGTCAAAATGCCGGGGTAACGCTGTCCAAATGGTCAAACAGCAGTACTTGGAAGCGAAGACCTTCTGGGAGGGATTGCGTTCGTTTGGCATCACCTGGCCGCTGCCAAAGAAAGAGCGCGCGAACAGCCCGCTCCTGCGCTGGGTCGCTGCGGCGATGTGATCGCCTTTTCTCAGCGACGACCCTTAATCCGACACCGCCTTTCGCCTGCGTCCGATTCGATTCGAAATCGAAACGGTCTCCGGCGATTTCCCGTCGAGCAGCTTCGCGAGATTTGACTCGCGAACCCGATACTCCTTCCCGACACGCACGGCCGCGAGCACCGAGCGCTTGATCCAGTCTCTGACCGCACCAGCGGTAAATCCGGTTCGCTGGCTCACCTCCGTAACTGTCAACAACCGTTCTCCACTCGCGCCGGTCAATTGCTCTTGAAGTCCCTCGGTGTCAGCCACCTCGATGATCAGCCAGCCACCACGAACGAAAATCGTCGTAGTTTCGGCATTCAATCGGAGGCGGGTTCAGTTCATTTGGAGTTGCTGGGAGCGAAGATGCCGCCATCATCAGGAGCTGCGCAATCGCGAGAGCATGGTGTCGTGTAGAGGGAATCACACACGGGAAGCGCAGTCGGCGCGGGAGCCGTTTCTGCCGGGAATGTTCGACGGCCTCATCCGAATCCACCTTTGCTCCGTCTCTGTCCGGTTTTGCTCCGGCCCCGTCATATGCGAGTGCCAGGTCCGCCAGGGCTGGCCGATCAATCGGTGGTCCGCGGATGCCCAGAACTGTTACTTTTGCAAGTATGGCTCCAGCACTGAGCTCACTTCCTCGTTCTGTCGCCAGTCGGAGAGGAAAAGCGTCCGCGCAGTATCCAGAGCCCGTCCGATTGTACGGAGGGCGGGGTCGAAGGGTGTGTGCGGCGCCAGTGTCGGTGCGTCGGCGAGGTCTCGGCAGAAGGCCTCGGGGGAACGACCCGGGAAAAACGGAAGGATTACTGATAGTACTCGGGCCCAGATTTCAGCGGGCAGGGTGCCCGCCACCACGACGGCTTCGCCCTCCCGGGACGGACGGATCAGATGCTGTGGGCCGAGGCTTGCGAGCCAGCGTTCGTCGGTCTGCATGAGATGAAGGAGGCGGGTTTCGAGCATGGTCTCGGCTGGTTCGGCGGAAGCAGCGCGGAGGAGGCTCAGCGCGGTGTCGAGGATGATGGGCAGGGTGAGATCCGAGCCGGCGTAGAGAAGCTGAAGCGCGATCACGCCGAGGGAATAAAGGTCACACGGGCTGCTCAGAGGCTGCAGGACCTCGAAGGGAACCTGACTGAATGGGATGCCCTCGTAACTCCGCAAGGTCGCTGTGCGTGCTTCGTCGAGAAGCAAGGGGATGGTCCTGAATGCGGCCTCGCCTGGAGCGAGTGCGGCCTTGGTGTCGATATAGCCGATCAATTCGACGGTGCCTGAGTCCTTCAGCGGGAGGTGGAGCCTAAGAAGTTCGTTGGGTTGGACGCTGAGCCGTTCGTGCGAAGAAAGCGTGCCTTCCGCAGCGATGCCGCCATCTGCCGGCGAAAGGATGCGGCGCAGCCGGACGGTGCCGAGTCCCTGTCGCGGTACGCCAAGTTCCTCGGGGCGGTAGATGGAGGCGGCGGGAGGCACCCGGCTGGCGAAATAACGCGTGTTGCTTGAGGGAACTTCGAGCGCCACTGCATCGCCGGGCCGGACGAGCGTGACCTTTGCGGCCCAGCAGAACGGGAGATTCGAGCCCGTCGCGCCCAAGCTGACGCGGAAGCTGTCGGGCATGACGTTCAGGATGGGAAGCCCCGTGCGGCGCACCTCGTCGGCGACGGCGCGGACGCATTGTTCGAAGAGCAGGAGCTTGAGGCACAGGACTTCGGCGAGGCGACCTGCCTGATCCCGACGCGCACCGTAGAAATGATGTCCGGCCGCGCGCATTTCGGTCTCGTCATCGAGCATGCGATAGACTCCTTTGAGACGAAACGGACGTTTTGCATTCACGATCCCGCTCCACGACCGTCCGCCGAGCAATTCAGCGAACTCACCGAGGGAGAGCGGGGCG
>JBEBGK010001035.1:0-1841 GCA_040081515.1 Chthoniobacteraceae bacterium | reverse complement strand
TCGTCATAGTGGGCCAGCAGCGTGTAGGGGCAGGCGAGTGAGAAGCTCGTGCCGAGGCTGGGCCCCTTGCAAAGGCGCAACGCATCATAAAAGGGCGGACTCGACTTGGCCGCATCCCTAAGCACGAACGAGACCAAGCAGCCGTGACCGCCGCCTTCGCGCTGGATGAAGCGATAGCCAGGGCCGCCGTTCACGGAGGAGTGCCAGGTCTTCACGACCTTCGGGTGGGCGCGCAGATGCTCAAAGAGCGCCGTCGAATTGGCGCTCATCACCTCCACGCGAGTGGCAAAGTCACGCGAGTTCTTCTCGAGCGCGACTGCATCGCCGCGCCAGATTTCGTGATCGGACCTCTGCGAGAGGAAATCGGAGAATACCGCGTGGTGCTTTGAATTGCGGTTGAGAATGACGCTGCCCGCCATCACATCACCCTCGCCCGAGAATGCCTTCGTCAGGCTCGTGGTCACGACATCCGCCACGCGGAAGGCATCCACATTCACCACCGTGGCGATGGTGTCGTCGATGATCAGCGGCACGTCGGGCTGCGTCTGAGCAACGATGGATTGCAGGCGCTCAAAATCCACGCAGCGCAGTAGCGGATTGCTCGGAGCCTCGGAGAAAATCCCGGCGATCTCCTCTCGGGCCAGCACATCGCGCACCGCGTCGTACTCGCCCGCGTCAGTGAGCGGGAAAAAATGCACACCCGCGCCGAACTGCTGCTGGAGCTTCAGCACATCCACATAAGGGAAGTCGAGCTGCATCGTCTTCCGGCCGGGGAAGAGGCTCGTCAGCATCCGATGCACCGCAAAGGTGGCCGCCATGCCGGAAGGGAAGAGAAACACATCCTCGACACGCTGGCCGGACAGGCTGGCGAGCCGCTCCCGAATCGTGACCTGCGCCGCCGCACCTTGCTCCGCCGTCACCGAATCACTCACACGTCCCAGCGCATGGCACGCCTGACGCGTGCTCACCACCTCGCCGCAGAAACGCCAGAAGCGCCGCGCCGCATCGTAAGCCGCGCTCTCGAAGACCGCCACGCCCAGCGCCTCACTCCCAAAAGCCTCGACGCGCCCTTTTGGGAATCCAGCGCGCTCCACATAGGCCAGACATCTCTCCGCATGGATTTTCTTTGGGAAGACGACACACCTCTCCCCTTCCCTGGCACACGCTCCCTCCGCCGCCTCAAACAACGCGCCCACCGCCGGCGGACAACAGAAGCGCGGATAGCCCGAGCGGAACTTGCCCACCACCGCCGGATCTCTCTCCTCGTAGCCAATCACATGCCGCCACAAGGGCAGGCTGACCGACACGCCTAGTTCGTCGTCAGGCAGCGGAGTACCAAGCGTATCTTCACGCCAAAGCGGATGTTTCAACAGGTCGGTCATGGGTGGTAAAAGCAATGTTACACTCCGAACGAGCGCACCGCGTTGTCGAGCAGCTTCAATCCCGTGGCCTGGCTTTTCTCGGGATGGAACTGGACGGCGACGAGGTTCTTTTTCACGATGCCAGAGGCGAAATCGACTCCGTAGTCGGTGGTGCAGGCGATGAGCGAGGAGTCTTGCACGTCGGGGTAATAGGAGTGGACGAAGTAGAGGTGCGAGGGATTGGGGAGGCCGTCGGTGATGGGCGCGGCGCGGTCGTGCCAGCGGACTTCGTTCCAGCCCATGTGCGGGATTTTCAATCCGGTGCCGGGCGTGAATTTCCGCACGATGCCGGGTGCGACGCAGAGTCCTTCGATACCGGGCGCTTCTTCGCTGCTCTCAAAGAGCAATTGATAGCCCAAGCAGATGCCTAGGTAGGGGCGCTCCGAAGCGAGCCAGTCCTTGAGCGGCTGCCAGAGGTCG
>JBEBGK010000145.1:0-7350 GCA_040081515.1 Chthoniobacteraceae bacterium | reverse complement strand
TGCCGGCCACAGCCATCATCTGCCATGAGCGGCGCTTCCCCGAGTTGGTGCGGCTGCCCGTCATGTTGGGCGCCCGGATCGTGCTTCATCCCAACGCGGGCCTCGACCCGCTGGCCGTCTCGCGCAGCAAGCGGGGCGGACGCGACGGCATCGCGGTGCGCGCGTTCGAGAACCAGATCTTTTATGCTTTTGCCAACTCCGTCGGCCCGCAGGGCGACGGTCTGTGGTCGGCGGGTGATTCGAAGATCGTCGCGCCGGACGGCCGCGTCCTCTCGCTGGCAGGCCACCGCGAGGAATGCACATTGCTCGCGGACCTCAAACTGGCCGAGGCGGGACGCCGCTATGCGCGCGAGGCCCTGAGCGAGCCGGCCTTTCTCCGCGGTCCCTGGAAGCAAATGCTCGCCGCCTGCCGTCGTCAGTTGCGAGTGCAGAAGCGCCGGCAAGCATGAGCACCTGTCTCCAGCACAGAACCCTCCGCGTTTCATCCCGTGTCCTCATCGTGTCGGACCAGGACGGCCGCCACTGATCATGAACGTCCGCCGCATCCTGCTCTGGTTGCATCGCTGGGCTGGCATCCTTGCGGGTCTGGTGATCCTGCTCGTAGGTGCCACAGGAGCCGCGCTGGTCTTTGAGCGGCAGCTCAGCCGCTGGCAGCAGCCGGAACTTTATCCCCGCGGAGGCTCCGGGGGAGATCGTTCCTCGATTGCCCGTGCCCTGGATGATCTGAAAGCGAAGCATCCCGATGCACGTGTGCAGGGGATCATGCTGCCTCGCGATGATGCGGATGCCCTTCGGCTGTTCGCTGGCACTCGCGCGATGCACGTCGATCCCCGCACCGGCGAACAACTCGGCTGGCGTCCGCGTCGCGGCGGCTTGACGCCCACATTGGTCAAGCTGCACGTCAGCCTGATGGCGGGGACGACCGGCGGCACCGTCGTCGCGGTCGCCACGATGCTCACGCTGGCGCTCGCGGTCACCGGGCTGTGGCTGTGGTGGCCGCTGCGCATCGGATGGTTTCGCCGCGGGCGGGATTTCCGCCGCTTCAACCTCGATCTGCACAGTGTGGCGGGCCTTTACTCCTCGGCATTCATTATCGTCGTGGCGGTGACCGGACTCACTGTGCGCTACCTGCACGTCGAGCACCCGCCCGTTCCGCAATCGAATCCCGCGGCGGGCACCCAGCGGCGCATCACCTCGGATGAAGCGATCCGGCGCGCGGAAGCCGCCTTGCCAGGAGCGCACGCCGTTTCGCTGGAATTGCCCGCACCGAATCCACGCGCACCCTACCGTGTGCAACTCGCGTTTCCCGAAGATGGATCGCCGGCGGGACGGAGCGTGGTGTTTCTGGATCAGTTCGCCGGCGACGTTCTTTCAGTCCACAATGCGCGGGAGGGAACGTGGCTCGAGCGTTACGGAAATCTGCAACTTTCACTGCACACCGGCAGCATTGGCGGGCTGGCCACGCAGTGGCTGGCGTTTCTCGTTTGTGTCGCGCTGGTGCTGCAGGTCTTCAGCGGCTACGTGCTGTGGTGGAAGAGGCCGCGGCAAATTAATGCGATCGAATGAAGATCGCGTATCGCCATCCCGGATTCCGAAAGCTTTGAATCATCCCACCCAACCATGAGCACTTCCCTGCGAGACAAAGTCATCCTCGTCACCGGCGGCACTTCCGGCATCGGCGAGGGCTGCGCGCGGCACTTCGCCTCACTCGGAGCGCGCGTGGTGCTTGCTTCAAATCAACAGGATCGCGGCGCGGCGATCGAAGCGGAGTTGCGCGCGGCGGGCCGGGATGTGCGCTTCGTTTTCGCCGACGTTTCGCAGGAGGAGAGCGTGCAGGCGCTCGTCGCGGAGGCGGTGCGGCACTACGGGCGCATTGACGGCGTGCATTGCAATGCCGGTGTGTGGGCAAAGGGAAAGGCGACGGATTTCGACGAAGCGGCGTGGGAGAAAGTGATGGGCGTGAATGTGAAGAGCGTCTTCTGGACGGCGAAGCACGTCGTGCCGGTGATGGAGGCGCAGGGGAAGGGCGTCATCCTGATTACCACCTCCGTCGCCGCGCACATCGGCTTCCCGGCACACGCGCTCTACTGCGCGTCGAAGGCCGCCCTCGAAGCGATGATCCGCTGCCTCGCCGTCGATCACGCGGGCAAGGTCCGCGTCGTCGGCATCTGCCCCGGCACCATCGACACGCCGATGCTCGCCGCGACCTGTGAAGGCTGGGACAAGCCGGTCGCCGAGCTTTACGCCGAAGTCGCGCGCCGCATCCCCGTGCGCCGGCTCGGGCAGCCGATCGACATCGCGCAGACCGCCGCCTTTTTGCTGAGCGACGAAGCCGAATACATCAATGCTACGTCCATCGTGCTCGATGGCGGGACGATGGCGTTGCCGCCGTGGTGATATGAAGCTCGACGCCGCGAAATTCGACAACCCGCTCCAGCTCGGCGGTATTCGCACCGGCACGCTCGATTCGCCGGGCGCGGGTGGCGGTTGCGCGACGCGCGTGGCGTTGTTCGACACCGGCGCGGGCTTGCGGTTCACCGTTGCGCTCGATCGCGGCGGCGACATCGTGGATGCGAGCTTCAACCAGTTTTCGCTCGCGTATCTCACGCCGAACGGGCTCGTGCCGCCGAGCCCGGCGTATCACACGGGAACGGAATGGCTGCGCGGCTGGGCTGGCGGGTTGGTGACGACCTGCGGCCCCGAATACATGGGCGGGCCGCGTGAGGAAGATGGCGTGAGGGCGTCATTGCATGGCCGCTACTCCGGTCAGCCCGCGCAGGTCGAAACAGTGCGCAACCCCGACCCTCATCGCGATCGGCACGGGATGGAACTCGGCCTCATCGTGCGCGACTCGCAAATGTTCGGGCCGGTCTTCGAGATCCGGCGCACGATCCGTTGCACGCTCGGCGTGCCGGAGATTTGCATCGAGGACGAGGTGACGAATCGCGGCGACGCTCGCGTGCCGCATCACTGGCTCTACCACTGCAATCTCGGATACCCGCTGATGGATCGCGGCGCGCGTTTTGTCTATCGAGGTCGCGCGGAGTACTGGACGGTCCCACCGCCGCCCGGGCAGGACATCGTGCAGCCGCTCTCCGCCGCAGCGATGAACAAGCTCAAGCGCGTGCCCGATTCGCTGCGCGAGCACGCGGGAGCTGGCGAGCGCGGGCTGATCGTGGAGACCGAGGCGGAGCGCGATGGCTGGTGCCGGGTGGGCTTGCTGAATGCAAAGCTCAAGCTCGGAGTGGAGATCGCGTATCCGAAGGAAGCCCTGCCTCGCATGGCGAATTGGCAGCATGACGGCCCGCGCGGGAGCTATGTGTCGGCCTTGGAGCCTTTCTCAGGTTCGCTTCTCGGCAGCGCGCGCGACAAGCACCAGCTCGCGAAACAATTCCTGAAGCCCGGTGAGATGCGACGTTATTCGCTGAAGATTCGCGTCCTGAATGGGGCGAAGGAACTCCGTGAACTGGCCGCGCAAGATGGAGAGGTTCATCCGTAGATCCGTAGCTGCGCTTGTCGAAGCGCTGGGAAACTTCCTGCGCCCGGATTGCGCCATCATCGAATCAGCGCGCGCTCACCCGCGCGCAGCGACGCCATCACAAATGCTGGCGTTGCTGGGCGGTCTCCGCTATTGCCGCCAACTCTCCCAGCCATGAAAACACTCTTCCTCGCCTTCACATTATTCGCAATCACCCTTAGTTCTCACGCCGGGGACGGTTGGGTCCCTTTGCTCGACGGCAAGACGCTCGCAGGATGGACCGGGGTGGATGGCAAGCCGCCCGGAGCCGGATGGAAAATCATGGAAGCCGGCGTGCTGCGTCTCGAGGGAAAGGGTGCTGGAAACCTCTTTTCCGAGAAGGAGTATTCGAACTTTGAACTCGAATGGGAATGGAGACTCGCCGAGGGCGGCAACAATGGCATCAAGTACTGGGTGACGAAGGTGGGCGGCAAGGAGTGGCTCGGCATCGAATACCAGATGATCGACGACCAGAAGCACGCCGACGGACTGAAGGGAGGCAGCCACAACACGGGCAGCATCTACGACATCATCGATTCCGCGAAGGACAAGGTGCTCAAGCCCATCGGTGAATGGAACACCAGCCGGATCGTGGCGAAGGACGGCAAGATCGAGCACTGGCTGAATGGAAAGCTGTGCTCGTCCGCCGACACGAAGACCGACGAGTGGAAGGCGGCGATCGCGAAGAGCAAGTTCAAGAACAAGGAAGGCTTCGCTCCCGGTCGTGGAAAGCTGATGCTCACCGAGCACGGCGATCCCACGTGGTTCCGGAACATCCGGATCCGCGAGTTGTAGGCGGAGCGTGGGTGTCGCCTGGCAGGCCGTTGCAAAACCAAATCCATCTTACTCTTGTTCATGCTCATGCTCTCCGCGCGTCCGTCTATAAAAACGGAGCACGAGCAAGACAAAGAGTAGGACCGGGACGGCGATGCTTTTTACCAGGCTGCGGGAGTGTGGAGCCGACGATTCGTCGGCTGCGTGGATGGGCGGAGACGGTGGGATGGTGCGGAGCGGCCCAAATGAGATTCCGCCAGCATTCCTCTCCCGCAAACCGGCCCGCTGCCAACGAACCGGGCCGACGAATCGTCGGCCCCACATTGGCGGCGACGCCTACGCTCCGCCTGGTCAGTGCGTGAGTTCGAGGTATTCGGCGAGCTTCGCGACGTTCGCGATGAAGACATCGGTCTCGATCCATTCGCTGGAGGTGTAATCGCCTTTCTTCGGCTTTCCCCTGGTCAGCCAGCGGCCTTTATCGTCGAGAGCCGCGATGATCTTTTCCACGTCGGGATCGAGCTTCCGCATGCGCGAGCTCTTTTCCTTCTCCGACAAGGGGCGCTTCGTGCGACGGGCGAGGGCCTTTTCACGCCCGTCGGCCTGAACGCTTTCGTACTTCGATTTGAATCCCGGAAATCCGTAGTCGCCCTGCCAGCTATAGCCCGTGCGCCGTTCTTCGCTGATGTCCTCGAGGCGGTGGTAGATCTTGCCGTCGCGGTCGCCGTAGATCGGTTTGTTCGTGCCAAGTTCGTACATGCGCGCCCATTTTCCGGGACTGATGGCGGAGCGCTCGAACCACCCGATGGCCGGAGGGATCGGTTTCAGCCATTTCGTGTCGCCGGCCTCGATCCACAGGTCGAGCAGCAGGCGGAGCGCACCGACGCTTTCGCCCGCCGTGACGCACGGCGGCTCGAATGCACGCGCCCAGTCGGGTTCCATGCGTGTGTTGTATTGCTGTGCCCAGACCGGCTGCGGCTCGGGGAGTTGCGCGAGCAGCAGGAATTCCCCGCCACGGAGCGCGGCGTCCCGGAACGAAGGATTGCCAAGCCGGTGGTGCGCATCGAGGAGCGTCTCGACGCAGGTGCGGTGGGCGTTGTCGTTGAGCGTGTAGAAGGCGTTGTAGTTCGCGTGGGGCCACTCGCGTGCCCAGTCCTTCGGGATGCTCGCGCGTGTGACCGGGAAATCCGCGGCCTTGCGCGGCCGGCCGTCCCATCGTTGGGGAAATGCGCCGTTCGGATACTGCGCCTCGAGCATTTTCGTCAGCGCGTAATCGCGCGCATCGATGCAGCTCGCGAGGCGGGGATCCTGCGATCCCTTCGCCGCATCGTAGAGCGCGAGGAGGAAGCGGATGGCGCCCTGAGTGTTGTCGTCGTCGAAAATGCTGAGCCCTTTCGCCTTGGCAAAGGCGGCGTCATCAAGCCGATCGGGATTGCCGCGGCGTTGCCAGTTGAGGCGTTCCTTCGGGTCGAAATCATACGAGTAATCCCAGCCGCCCGATTCGAGCTGCGCGTCGGCCAGCGCGATGCCGGCGGCGAGCGCGGCTTCGAGGTAATGCATATCACCGGTCGCCTCGAGCGCGCGGAGAAACGCCATTCCGATCGATGGCGTGCCGGGCGGCTGAATCCAGATCATCGTCGCGGTGGCTTTCTTTTCCCCGGCGCGCTCGGTGAGATCCGCCGAGTAGCGCCAGAGGTAGCCGCCGCCAGCGGAGAGAGAACGCAGGAATGTCGTTGCCTTCGCGAGGGTCGCACGGGCGAGGTCGGGCAGATCGGCGTCTGCGGCAGATGCGAGGGGAAGAACGGCGAGGAATGCGAGGACGAGCGGCCTGAGCTTCATGCAAGGATGCTACCGGCGTCGGGCAATGCTGACGAGCATCCGTTGCTCCGGAGCGCCTCTCGCGTGCGGACTTATTTTCGTGCCATTCCCGCCCGTGCATCTATCTCTGCCGCGCATGTCACACGTCGTTCACTCGTGAAACCCTTTCGCACCCTGGCAGAGACCCGCACTCCGGACGGTTCGCGGTTTACGCTGCACGAGCATGACGGCGAGTATTTCCTGAAGCTCAACGGGCGCCAGCTCATGAGCACGACGTCCACCGCCTCCGAGTTGTTGCTGGCGGAATTGCCGTGCCGGCGGCTGCGCGGTCACGCGGGTTCGTCCGTGCTGATCGGGGGACTCGGTCTCGGCTACAGTCTCCAGCGGGTGCTGGAGATCGTCGGCCCGGGCGCGACGGTGCATGTCGCGGAACTGCTCCCCGAGGTGGCGGAATGGAACCGGAAATACCTTCGCGGGGTGAATGGCAACTTGCTCGACGATCCGCGCGTGAAGGTGCTCGTGCGCGATGTGTATGATGTCCTGCTCCAGGCTCCGAAGCCAAGCTACGACGCCATCCTGCTCGACGTGGACAATGGCCCGACCTCATTCGTGCAGCGGAAGAATTCCCGCATCTACGGCGGCCGCGGATTCGGCCTGATCGCGCGCGCGCTGAAGCCGCGCGGGAAGGTGGCTTTCTGGTCCGCATGTCCCGAGCCGGGATTCATTCCCAGCCTCGAGCGGGCGGGGTTCACCGCGACGGCGCATCCGGCGAAAGCGCACGACCGCGCGAAGCGTGCCGCCCATGTGATCTACATGGCGGAGCCGGTCCCGGAGGAAGCGGAGGGCGAGGCGGTCGCGGAGCCTCCGAGAAATGAGGCACCTCACCGGCGCACCGGCCCGCCGCATGCGAAACGATTCCGCCGGTAGGCACCGCGCCGGCGGCTACTTCGCCGCCTTCACCTCGATGATGTCGTGCGGCGCGCTTTCGCGCTGGCCGGCGCTGGTGACGCGGATGTAACGGGCGGATTTTTGGAGCGCGTCGAGGTTCGCCGCGCCGAGATAGCCGAGGCCGCTCTGGACGCCGCCGGCGAGTTGCGCGAGCACGAGTTCGACGGGCGGGCTGACTTCCTTCAGCGCCTCGATGCCCTCGGCGGCCACTTTGCGGGCGGCATCCCTGCTGACGTGGCCGTAGCGGGCGGCGCTGCCCGCCTGCATGGCGGCCTGGCTGCCCATGCCGCGGTACT
>JBEBGK010001034.1:0-1844 GCA_040081515.1 Chthoniobacteraceae bacterium | reverse complement strand
CACAGCCGCTCCAAGGCCGTCTTCGAATACTTCGGCCTGCCCTACATCGCACCGGCCTGATTCCCGTTGGCGGAGGCATCGCCACTGGTGTCCGTCTGGAGACACGCCGTTCGGTAAAAGAGAGTGCTCTTCGACACCTGCGACCACGGCCTGAACGATGCCGTCCTCCACCAGAACCTCGTCGCGAATTGACGGCGGCAATCCCGTGACTCGACACAGCGCGTGCGTTGCGCTTTCTAATCACCAACCGATGAACTGGCATTATCGCGTCAAAGAGCCGGATGAAAAAGTCCGCGACCCGATTCACGGCGAATTCTTTTCCACCGAGGCGATCAAGAATTCCGCCGATGCGCGAGATTTCTCGCGAAAAAGCCAACCGGTCCAGACTGACCTGCCCCACTATGGAATGGCGTTTTAAGCAACTCACTCGGAACGACACGCTTCAGAACGCGTCACACTTGGAGTTCTTCCACAACGAGGCTCTGCAGTCCGCCGTCGATGCTCTTTCCCGCGAAGACATCCAGAACCGATTGGATGCGCGGGGGCGTAATGAACCTCGGGTGGAGGTGCGTTACCGGCTTTGCGGGCCCGCAGCGACTGGCACTCACGACACTTGGTTCCACGGGCTCGCGCCGCATCTGGCATCGCCTCAAACCAAAGAAGAGCTTGGTTCTCAGCCGTCTCTGCAACGTCCACTGCATTGGCTGGTCATCGAGGATTTCGCCACTACAGGGCTGGAAGGTGATCCGGAGTGCTTCCAAGATCCCGTTGGTCCGACGCCGCAGCGGAATGATTTTTTCTGGTTCATTCGCAATGTTGGGCGATCTGGCAAGAAGGGTGGCGACCGGGGGCGTTGGGGATTGGGAAAGATAGTTTATCCCGCAGCATCCCAAGTGCGGAGTTTCTTCGCCTACACCATCCGCCGCAGCGACCAAGCCCGGCTCCTCATTGGGCGCTCCGTGCTCGCCGTGCATAATGTTGGTGCTCGGAACCACGACTCCGAGGGCTACTTCGGACGGTTCGATGATCGGACGTATGATTACTTCGCCACGCCCGAGACGGACTCGGCGACCCTTGATCGTTTCGCCTCCGACTTCGCTCTCACGCGGCAGAAGGACGAACCCGGCCTCTCGTTGGTCATACCGTGGCCCGATGCGGACATCACTATGGATGCGCTCATCCGTTCGCTGGTCGAGCACTGGTTCTGGGTGATCCTTGAAGATCGCCTTGTCGTGCGTGTGGCTCTCGCCGTGACCGGGGAGGAAATTATTCTTTCACGCGATACCGTCGAGGACGTGATCCGGCAGCGCGTTGGCGAGACAACGCTGGAGGGCCAGCAGTTGCTCCGCAAACTACGCTTTGGCCGAGAGGTCCAGCAGTTCGATCCTCGTGCGACCATCTCCCTTTCCTCTTGTCCGACCGGTTCTGCTCCGAAATGGGACGCACCTGAAGCGCGCTTCCCAACTCCTGAGTCTGTGACCGCCGCCCGACAAAGCTACCAGGACGGCCATCTGCTGAGCTTCGATGTGCCCGTGCGTGTTCGTCGCAATGATGGCAACGGCGACGACATGGCCTCCTTCGAGGTATTTCTCCAGCGCACCGATTCCGGCACGCAAGCTGTCGAGACTTTCCTCCGCGAGGGACTGACCATCTCGGGCCAGCACTACCTCCGCGAGCCCGGTGTCCTCGCCATCATCAAGGCGGGCGACAACGCGCTCGGAAATCTCCTTGGCGATGCCGAAAACCCGGCGCACACGCGCTGGGAGCGTGGTGGCAAACATTTCCGCGGTCGCTACGAATTTGGACCGAGTGTGCTCATCTACGTCCAGCGGTCCGCGCAGCAC
>JBEBGK010001033.1:0-1845 GCA_040081515.1 Chthoniobacteraceae bacterium | reverse complement strand
GTCGCACAGTTCCTCGAAGTCCGAACATTCTGACGCGAGACGTTTTACGCCCACCGGAAGACAGTCTGGCGATGTTTCGCTAGGAAAGCTGCGTCAGGCAAGGTGGCATCAGCGGGAATTTGCAAAGTCTCTCCCGCATAAGCCCCGAAATTTTCGGCGACAGCGCGTTGCGAAAGCTCGGTCTTGAGACGCGGTGAGAGCAATAACCGGAACTTTTGATCGAAAGCGATGAGGCCACGATCAAAGGCAGCGTCGTGGAGCCGCGAGAGACTCAGGCCGTTGTGGACGTTCAGTCGCTCTTTGGGATGCGTGCCCCAAGGCAGGATGTGGGATGCGATGAGCAGTTCGCGAACCGCCAAGCCCGTGACGCCGCAGCGCCCGCCGAAGTTGTTCAGCACGGCATCGCGGAAGTATTCCTGCCCGCGACGGAGTTTCACGTTTGCAGTCGTCTCGTTCGGGCCTCTCGGCGGAGCTTTCCGGACGCGCACGCCCTCCTTCGGCAACACTTCGAGATCGGTGTTCTCCCCGGCACCGAAAAGTGCGCGCAGCGCGCCTTCGCTTGCAGGCACGGTCTCATTGAGGTCCGCATGGAATTCACTCCAAACCGACCGGTCGAGCGCGCTCGCTCCAGTGAGGCCCTTGATGCCGCGCAGCTTCAGCGCCGGGTCGAGTGATGCAAGGTTGTTCAGTTTCATCGCCACGCTGTTTGCGCCCCGTCCGAGCTTTTCCGCTGCCGCGATAATGACCGGATTGCCCGAGTGAAGCTGTCCGAATGCGAGCTTGTGATAGAGATTGAGCGCGACAAGCAACTCGTCGCGCGTCCAGCGTTTGCCAGTAGCCATGCCCGAGACTTTTACGCCCGCGCGCTGAAAAGCGAGCCAGGGTTTTTCGCGGGGAAAAGTTCACATGGAATGAGTAGGACCATTCACCTTTCCCTAAACGAAGACGACCTGAACCAAGTAATCGATGGCCTCTGTGTCCGCGAAAAAGCATGGCAACAAACCGCCATGCTCATGCGAGGTGAGCGTCCACACGACCCGTCCGTATGTGAAGAATGCACTGATACGGACGAAGCGGAGAGATTAGCGGCACACTACTCTCAAATCATCAAGACCATCGTAGCCCAACGTGACGCTCAACTTTCTGTGCCGGACCGCAACTCCTGACCAGTTTCACCGTTGCCGTTGAGCAGCCCTTCGGGCTTCCACTCTTCGCGGTGCAGGCCGTGAACTTCGCCGCGCGTTTTCGGCGCAACTCGAACAACTCCCGAAAACCGACTTCCTCCGCGCGTGGTGCGCCGTCGCCTACGCATTCCCCGGCCTCCATACCGATGGCTACGAAGACGCCGGGAGCGGCTGGCCGCGTGTGCTGAAACGCTTCGCCGCCGAAGCGTGGCGGCGGGTGGACGCGGGCGAACTCTCCGACGAAGAACTCTACCCCTGCGACGCCCAATGGTCGGGCCTCTACGACCGGATGCACACACACGAGGATGGCGAAACCGCGCGCCGTTTCCAAATCGCCGCCGACTATGGAGCGCGCGCTGAAGCCTGACACATTCACCCTGAGCTGAACTCCTATGGGATTGAGCTACTACTACACTCTCGGAGCCCCTGCGACAGCCGGCGCGGAGGATTTGACGGCGTTTCTGAAGGAAGTGGAGAAGGAAGCGCAGCGGATGGGATTTGCACCCACGCTCGTTCTCAACGCGACGTTTGACACGCCGGAGCGGCGGCGATTCGTGCGGCGCCTCACGACGGGATTTTTCATCGAAGACGAACGACTGAAAGGCGTGGCGTTGCCCGCGGATGCGGCAGTGTGGGAACACAACCCGCACGATGGTAGCTG
>JBEBGK010001032.1:0-1846 GCA_040081515.1 Chthoniobacteraceae bacterium | reverse complement strand
TCACTGGGAAACAGCGGGCGATGTCGCTCTCTATTTCAGCATGGGCAATGTTGGTTTTCATTTCCAGGATGCGGGCCTTCGGTAAATGTTCGAGTTCAATGTTGCGCGGGTGAAATCCGAATCGGCGGTAGAATGACTCCGCCTCAGTATTCGCGTGGAGAACAACAACACGCTGAGAAACGGCCCCAGAATCGCCCAGCCAATCCAAAGCTCGCTGCAGAAGCTTCGAGCCGACACCACTGCGACGATATAGCGGCGCGACGAACAGGGAATCCACCTCACCAACTCCATCCGGGGAAAGACTGGTGAGGCAGTAGGCCATAGGCGGCTCACCAGTCGCAGTGCAGGCAATCTCGACGCGCAGACTGCCCGAAGCCGCTTTGGCACGGAACGCTTGAAGACGCGACCCAAACTCGCGCGCGGCGATTTCTGACGCAAAGGGCGTAGGCAAAGTCGCGTGATGATGATTGAGTTGTTCCCAGAGAGGCTGGATGAGGTGAAGCTGCGCAGGCGCGAGCAAAAGAAAGGTGATCTCAGGAAGTTCCTCGTTCACAGGATGCGCCGAGCGACTCCTAATGCCCCCAGGCTCAGCGACAGCCGGAGCCGCTCGCTGCAGCGCTTGGTTAGGCGTTGCGTTTTCTGTCGGGGCGTCATGCCAGTTAAAATCCAGTTGTCGCGCGGTCTTCAGCGCGAGTTCTTTGCCAGCGAATCGCTCCACAAGATGAAGGCTCATGTCAATCCCGGCAGAGATCCCGGCCGATGTGACGATGTCGCCCTCGTCCACCCACCGGTGTTGCTCCAAGACGGTGACCGCAGGGAACGCCGCTCTCAGGTCGTCAATATCAGCCCAATGGGTTGTGGCTCTTTTGCCGCTGAGCAGTCCGGCATGGGCCAGTAAGGAGGCGCCGGTGCAGACGGAGGCGGTGAGCCGGGTCATTGCAGCCGTGCTCTTGATCCACTCGATCACCTCGGACTTTTCCAATTCCGCGGAGACGACGCCACCGGGAATGATCAAGAGATCGATCTCAGGGTGATCGGCAAAAGTGAAATCCGGCGTGACGACGAGGCCAGCCCTGGCGCGAACCGTTCCCGCCTTGTGCGCCACGGTGCAAACCGTAAACGGGGGAGGTGCGGAGGCGTTCAACTTCTTGAATACTCGCGAGGCCGTCGTAAACACCTCGTAAGGGCCTGCAAAATCCAAGACTTCGACCTCTGGAAAGAGATAGATCGCCACAGAGACCGTCATAGCGGCTTGGAAAGATAGAGTGAACCACCCGCCTCAGGAACGTAAATGGCCTGAGCGAAACCCGCTGCTCCATACACGCGCTTCGCATGATGGTTGTTCTCCTGAACTTCGAGCGTGAGTCGGCAACAGCCGAGGTCGCGAGCTCGCTGCTCTATCGCCCCGAGGAGTAACCGGCCGATGCCTGCACCGCGATGCTCCGGAAAAACGAAGTAGTCGGAGATGTTGATCAGCGGACGGGCGGCAAACGTGGAGAAGCCTCGAAAGCAAATCGCGAGGCCAACCGGTTCGGTATCGCGGTAGGCGAGAAAGACCAGGGTGGTCGGGTGCTGCTGCAAACCGGGAATCACGTCGCGTCTGGCAGCCTCTGAAAGCGGTTTGCCGTCGCCCATCGGGTCCATCGCATAAGCGTTGAGGAGGTGAACGGTCGCCTCCTGATGGTCGGGACGAGAAAGGTCGGCTTCGATAACAGCAATCTGGTTTTCGTTCATGGAATGTGCGCAGCGACGCCTAACGCTTCGGATCAGGCGACGGCGAGCGGGAAGCGTCGATGACACGACAGATGCCATACGAGCCGTTGCCTGCATCCGTTTTGTTAGCCCG
>JBEBGK010001031.1:0-1846 GCA_040081515.1 Chthoniobacteraceae bacterium | reverse complement strand
CCTCCGCGAGGGCGAGGTAGCGTTTCACGGCATGCACGGGTTCCCTCCGCGGAGGGAACCCGTGCATGCCGTGAAACGCTACCTCGCCCTCGCGGAGGCACTCGGCTGCGACACCGGCGGCCCGCTCGAATGGCGCATCCCCGAGGGGACGCCACCAGCGCAGGTGCCGGTGCGCTTCGTCCTCCTGCATCCGTTTTCCCGTGGCGAGGGAAAGTCGCTGACGGCTGCCGAGATCACCGCATTCTGCGAGGAGCTCGCAACGGTCCCCGTGGTTCTTGCAGGGCGCACCGACGTCCCGCTTTCACCGGCTGCGAACGTCACGAATCTCCTCAACCGAACAACGCTGCCCGAACTCTGCTGGCTCGTTCGCCATGCGACGTTCGTCGTGAGCGTGGACAGCGGGCCGATGCACATCGCCGCCGCAGTGACGCCGGACCTGATCGGAATTCACACATGGTCCGACCCGCGCCAGGTCGGTCCCTTTCGTCCCGGGGCATTGGTGTGGAAGGAAAACCACATCGGGCGCGTGGCGGACTTCCCCGCCGGGGAATCCTGTCCCAGGGATGCGATCGGACGGTGGCTGGCCGCGCGCCTCAAACGTCCGGACGGAACCGCCTGATTCCCTCACGCCACCGCGAGCTACCCGCCGTCAGGCTGCGGCCTGTTGTTTGAGTTTCGAGCCGAGTTCCTCGCCGAAGGCGGAGAGCTGGTTCACCACGGCCGGGCTGCGATCGAGCACCGCCTTCGCGAGCTTTTCATAGTTCGCCGGGTTTCGCTGGGCGAGTTCGCTGAGCGCCATGATGACCGCGAAGGTGTTGTTGATCGCGTGCTTCATCTCCCGGAACTTGGTGTGGAGATCCTCCAATTCGCCGCGGGTGAGAATGGGATCGGTCGTTTCCATGGGAGCAGGTTCTGAGGGTTGCGCGAGTATCTGCAGGCTGGCGGTTCTGGACATAAGAATGAGTCCTGAATGCGCAGGAACAGTGCCAGACACAAGACGTTGATCGGGGAAGTCTTACACCCGCTCCGGAGAATCCTCTTTCCCATCCCGCGCCCGGGGTGCTTTCCTGAACGGTCACACCGATCCGACCCGAATGGCCTCCGACGTGATCCGCATCGTTGGCGCCCGCCAACACAATCTGAAGAACCTGACGCTGGAAATCCCGCGCCAGAAAATCGTCGTCATCACGGGCCTGAGCGGTTCGGGGAAATCATCGCTCGCATTCGACACCCTCTACGCGGAGGGCCAGCGGCGCTATGTCGAGAGCCTCTCGGCGTACGCGCGGCAGTTCCTGGATCAGATGCAGAAGCCGGACGTCGATTTCATCGAGGGCCTCTCGCCGGCCATCGCCATCGAGCAGCGCAGCTCCGGCGGCAGCCCGCGTTCGACCATCGCCACGACCACCGAGATCTACGATTACCTCCGCCTGCTCTACTCGGCCGTCGGCACCCCGCACGATCCGAAGACCGGGCGCGTCATCCGCCGGATGACTCCGCAGCAGATCGTGGACGCCATCCTTGCGCTTCCCGCGGAGAGCCGCATCATCCTGCTCGCGCCGCTCATCGCCGGGGAGATCGGCGAGTTCCGCGATGTGCTCGAGAAGCTGCGGCGGGAGGGCTTCGTGCGCGTGCGTGTGGACGGCGAGATTCTCGAACTGGGCAGTTCCACGCCGATCCGCCTCGATAAGGGAAAGGCGCACCGCATCGAGGCCGTCGTGGATCGCCTGGTCGTCCGCGATGGAATCCGCCAGCGCCTCAGCGACAGTGTCGCCACCGCGTTGAAATGGGGAGATGGAAAACTGCAGGTCCTCATCCCCGGGGACGGTGGCGGCGAAACGCCCGGCGC
>JBEBGK010001030.1:0-1850 GCA_040081515.1 Chthoniobacteraceae bacterium | reverse complement strand
GGAGATCGGCGGCACGCGCTCGTAGACGGGTTCGTCCAGCTTGCCGTCGATCCGGAGCGGCGCGTCGAGGCGCACGGCGCGAATCGTGGCCCGGCCGTCTGGCGACCGGGTGATCGTGGCGGGGGGAACAGGCGCGGGCACGTCCAGTACCGACTGTGCCCACAGGGGCTGCGCGACGACTGCGAGCACCGTGACTACGAGCGCACGCGTGCGCCATGCGAGGGGTCTCAACACGATAGGCCGACCCGTTGTACACCACGGACCGGTGGCCCGCGATGCGCGCGACAGAGTGGGCCAACCAGCTGGGCGGGCCTGCGCACCTCGATGGGGCGCGGGCCGCTAGAGCGCGCGGGCGAGGTAGACCGTGCCGGGGTCCGGGTCCGCGTTGTAGCGGGCCGTGTCGGCGAAGCCCAACTGGCGATAGAGCCCCAGGGCAGGCGCGAGCCGGGGATCGCTGTCCAGCTTCATCTGGTCGTAGCCGAGGTCGCGAGCGCGGTCGAGGGCGTGTTCGCACAGCCGTCTGCCGATGCCGCGGCCACGGTGGGTCGGCCGCACGTACATCCGCTTCAACTCGCAGCACGCGCCGGCAAGCGGGCGGACGGCCACGCAACCCACGCACGTCTCGTCATCCCAGGCGAGCAGGATCACGCCTCCGGGCGCCCCGTACTTGCCGGGCAGCGTGTCCAACTCTTCGTCCACACGTTGGTGCGCAAAGCTGGCCGCGGCGATGCCCGCCAGGCTCTCGATGTATTCCCGAAAGAGCGCTCCCGCCACGGGCATCCCGGTCGGCGAGGCCTCGCGTATCTCGACCACGCGGCGGCTACTCCGGGAGCGCGAAGACGTAGAGCGCGTTCCCGTGACCGGGGTGACGGATGTCGGGCGCGAGCGCCTGCGGGGCGCGTCGCGGGCTGCCCCCGCCGAGGCCGGTCGCGACCGCGATGAACTGCCGCCCTCCCGCGGAGAACGAGATCGGGTACCCCTGCACGGAGGTGCCGAGGCGCGTGGACCAGAGCGTCTTGCCGGTGGCCACATCGAAGGCGCGGAAGTGGCGGTCGAGATCGCCGATGAAGCCCACGTTGCCGCCGGTGGTGAGGGCTGCCGTCGTGAAGGACGCCCGCTGCTCCACGGCCCACACCTGTTGGAGCGTGCGGACGTCGTAGGCGGCGAGCTTGCCGATCTTGCCGTTCGAGCCCGGGAGCTCACGGAACTCGCGCTCGCCTGCGTGACCGCCAGAGCCCTCCTTGAAGTCGACCGACCGGCCCGTGAATTCCATGCACGTCTGCGCGAGCGGCACGACGACCACGCTGGTCCCGGGGTGATAGCTCATCGCATCGCGATTGTGGCCGCCGGCCGTGCTGGGGCACACCGAGAGTCGCTGGCCCACGCGTGCCCGGGCGATATCGTCCCGATAGGTCACGGCGCCGGTCGCCGGGTCGATGCGCTTGAAGATGTTCTGGAAGACCATCTCCTTGTGGCCGAGGAACGCGCCCGTGGTGCGGTCCAGCTTCCAGAGGATGCCGTGCTTGCCGGCGGTCAGCAGCGTCTTGCGGCCACCGATGTCGATGAGCACGCGCTCGTAGGCTTCATCGAGGTCGAGCGACTCGGCCGGGACGTGCTGCACGTACCAGGAGAGCCGGCCGTCATCCGGATTGAGCGCCAGCGTCGAGCTGGAATAGAGCGCCTTGTCCTCCGTGGTGAGCCCCCGGCTGGCCGCCATGAACGGCTTGGCCTGCGCGGTGCCCCAGTAGAGAAGGTTGAGGTCCGGGTCGTAGCTGCCGGTGACCCACGGGTCCGTTCCCGCGCGAAACGTGTCCGCGAGGCTCCCCCACGTGTCGCCACCGGGGGTGCCG
>JBEBGK010001029.1:0-1852 GCA_040081515.1 Chthoniobacteraceae bacterium | reverse complement strand
TCGACATCCGCCGCATCGGCGCGATCAAGACGCCGGAGGGCACGGTCACCGGCAACCGCACGAAGGTGAAGATCGTGAAGAACAAGGTCGCGCCGCCGTTTTGCGAGTGCGAGTTCGACATCATGTACAACGAGGGCATCAGCAACACCGGCTCGCTGCTCGACCTGGCGATCGAGAAAGGCATCATCGAGAAGCGCGGCTCGTGGCTCAGCTACAAGGGGACCCAGCTCGCGCAGGGCCGCGACGCCGCGAAGGAATTGCTGAAGACCGACGGCGCGCTTTACGACGGGCTCTATGCCGAGGTGAAGGCGAAGCTCGATGAGGAAGCCGCGGCTGCGAAATAGCCCGGTTCGGCCTCAGTTCACGGCTCCGCCGTGCAGCCTGCGATCGGATAGCCGCGGCTCCAATCCGGTTCGCCAATCTTTCCGCGCCAGCTTCTCGTGCCGCTGATCGGATTTTCGCGACCGGAGCGGACAGCCTTCCGCCTGAGCCGGTGTGCGAACATCGCGGCGGGCAGCGGTGGGAGCACAAAGGCCGCCCGTGGTGCTGCGGGCGCGACGGGCGGCTCGGTGACCGGGGCTGCTTCCAGGACGGGTTCGACGACGGCTGCCTCGGGGATTTCCGCCGCGGCGGTGACGACCTCGATCGCGGGCGACGGAAGCGCGACACGGACGGCCTCGAGGATCTGATTCATCAGCCCCGCGGCCATTTCGCGCAGCGAGTCTTCCGAGAGCAGCGTGTCCGCGAGCGCCTTTGCGTCGGGTCCCGCGGCGTAGCTCGCGGTGACGTGGATTTCAAAATCGTCCGCCTCCCATCGCGGCTCCGCCTCCCCGGCCTGCAAGTGGCGCTTGAGCCGTGTGAGAAAACCCGTCGCGGTCCGTTCCTGCCAGTGCTTCCGGATGGCCTTGTCACCCAGCAGCGCCGGAAGCAGCGGGAGCAGAATCTCCCGATGCAATTCATCGTCCGGAAACGCGAGTGCGCCAAGGTGTGGCTCGTGCAGAAGCGCGGCGGACTCGTCGAGGAGTCTCTCGAACGTCGCATCGGCTGGTACGAGGGTCGGATTCATCGGGTGGTCGTGCCGTGACTCTCATGACTCGCGTCGCGGAAATCAACGGCGCATCTTCCGCCCCTCCCCTTGCGAAACACTCAGCGTCGGAGCATCGCGAGGACGATCGCCACGGTCGCGAGGCCGCTCAGGGGCATGAGGATTGCGGCGAGGAGCGGGCTCATCTGGCCGGAGATGGAGAGGGCGATAGCGGCGAGATTGTAGGCGATTGCGAAGGCGATCACGGCGCGGACGGCGGCGCGTTTTCTCAGCGCGACGTCGAAGAGCGCACGGATGCCGCCGAGGCCGCGACCGAGGAAATAGAAGTCCGCCTTTCGCTCAAGCAGGCCGCGATCGATGGCGGGCGTGCCGGTGCAGAGGCTCTCATTGAATGCGAGGCTGTCGTTGGCGCCGTCGCCGATCATGAGCGTGCGCTGCGGGCCGTGGGCGCGGAGCCAGGCCGCTTTGTCGTCGGGGCTTTGTGAGCCGTGCGCCTGTGCGGGCGGCAGGCCGAGGCTGGTGGCGATGGCGGTGACTTTCTCCGCCCGGTCGCCGCTCAGGATGTGGAGCGAACGGCCCGGCGCGGCGAGCGCATGGAACTCGGAGGCGGCATCCTCGCGGAGTTCGTCGCCAAAGCGGAATGCGGCGAGCACCTCGCCGTCGCGGGTGAAGATGGCGTCGGCGCCAGACACCGCGGAGGTGTCGGTGCTTGCGTCATGACCGCGCGCCCAGCCGGGGCGGCCGAGGCGGTACGTGCAACCCTCGTGCCCGGCCTCGATGCCGCAGCCGACGATCTCCGTAGCCGCG
>JBEBGK010001028.1:0-1854 GCA_040081515.1 Chthoniobacteraceae bacterium | reverse complement strand
CCCCAGTCCTGCAGGCGGCACGAACGGAAATGATACGGCTGCCCGAGGTCACCGCGCTCGATGAGATGCCCGAGGTAACGCATCGCCGGCACGAAGCGATACGTGAACGCCGTCATGTGCCGCACGCCCGCGCGGTCCGCCGCATCGACCATCCCGCGCGCCTCGGCGTACTTCATCGCAATCGGCTTCTCGCACAGAACGTGTTTCCCCGCCGCGATGGCCGCGTGAGCGATGGGCGCGTGCGTGAAATTCGGCGTCGCGATGATCACCGCATGCACGTCGTCACGTTCCACAATGTCCTCGTAGTTCACCGAGCAGGTCTGCACGCCGGTCTGCTGCCGCGCGGCTTCGAGTGTCGCGGGATTCGCGTCGCACAGCGCGGTCACCTTCACATCGCGGCACATCGCCAGGCCGGGGAGATGATTCTGCAAAGTGATGCCGCCGGTGCCGACGATTGCGAAATTCAGTGTGCTCATGGGTCGCGCAGGACAGCCGACCAGAAACGACGCGGCAAGCGGGAACAATGTGGGGCCGACGATTCGTCAGCCAGCTTCCGAGGAGCGCGCGGAGAGTGGCAGAAGCTCGCGGGCGAATCTGCGCACCCGATGTCATCAGCATGCGCCGACGAACCGGGCCGACAGGTTGTCGGCCCCACATTGCGCCGACGTCTCTGCTACGGCTGCTTCAGCGCTCCACGCAGGAATGGCGCCGTCCGGCTCACCTTGTGCGCTGCGACTTCCTCGGGCGTGCCGCATGCGACCACTTCGCCACCGGCTGCGCCAGCCTCGGGGCCGATGTCCACGACATAGTCGGCGTCGGCGATGAGCGAGAGATTGTGTTCGATGACGAGGACCGTCGCGCCTTCATCGACGAGGCGGTGCAGCACTTTCAGCAGTTCCGCGACGTCGGCCATGTGGAGGCCGATGGTGGGTTCTTCGAGGAGATAGAGCGTGCTCTTCGGCTCGCGCTGGCGGCGCAGGCGCGAGTTCGCATCGCGTGCGACGCCCTGCACAAGTTCGGCGACGAGCTTGAGGCGCTGCGCTTCGCCGCCGCTCAGCGTGGGGCTGGGCTGGCCGAGGCGCAGGTAGCCGAGGCCGGTGTCGCAGAGCAGTGCGAGCGGACGGTGGATTTTCGGCGCGGCTTTGAAAAACTGCGCGGCCTCGGCGAGCGACATTTCCATCACGTCGCCGATGCTCTTGTCGTTGTAGAGCGCTTCGAGCGTCGCGGGATTGAAACGCTTTCCGTGGCAGTCGGTGCACGGCTGGTAGCTCGTCGGAAGGAACGCCATCTCCATGCGGATGACGCCCTGCCCGCCGCACGTCTCGCAGCGTCCGCCCTCGGTGTTGAAAGAAAAGCGCGAGGCCGTGTAGCCGCGCATCCGCGAAGTAGGGAGCTGTGCGAAGAGCGCGCGGATTTCGTCGAAGACCCCGAGGTACGTCGCCGGTGTGGAGCGCGAGGTCTTGCCGATGGGCGACTGATCCACCTCATGCACGGCCTCGATGAATTCGACGCCTTCGAGACGAGGACTGCCCGCCGCGCGCGCGGACGCTTTTGCATCGGCACGTTTGGATCCCTTTGCCGAGTGCGCCTTGCCACGCTTCGCAGCATCCTTCAGCGCAGCCTGAACCGAGGGCTTCAGCACTCCGCGCATGAGCGTGCTCTTTCCGCTGCCGCTGATGCCGGTGATGACGCTCAGGCAGCCGATGGGGAAACGCACGTCCACGTTCTTCAGGTTGTTCGTCCGCGCACCGTGGAGTTCCAGCCAGCGAGCGCCATCGAGCGAGCGCCGGGTGCCGCGCGTCGGATGCTGGAGTGCATGGCGGCGAAGTCTGTGCCATCGGGACGCTGGACGAC
>JBEBGK010001027.1:0-1858 GCA_040081515.1 Chthoniobacteraceae bacterium | reverse complement strand
CTGGATGCTGCCGACCATGCAGGCGGAACCGCTCGAGGCGCAGACGCCCGCGAGGTCGAGGTTGATCAGCAGGCTCTCGCCGTCGAGACCGGGAAAGCTCACGTTCAGCGTGTTCGCGAGCGAGAGCGCGGGATCGCTGTTCCGGCGCGCGGCAGGGAAGGCCGCGCGGATTCCCTCCCACAAGCGTTCCCGGAGTTCCGTCTGCCTGACTGCCTCGGCCTCGATGCCAATCACGGCAAGATCCGCGGCGCGCGCCATTCCGACGACGGCCGCGACATTTTCCGTCCCCGGGCGGCGTTCGCCCTCGTGGCTGCCGCCAAAGACGATCCGCTCCAGCGGCATTCCTCCCCGCACGTAGAGCAGGCCCGCGCCTTTCGGACCGTGAAACTTGTGCGCTGCGAGTGAAAGCGCATCCACCCCGGCGGGGAGCGGTTCCTTTCCGAGGGACTGGATCGCGTCGGTGTGGAAGAACACGCCGCGCTCGCGGCATGACGCGGCGATCTCGGGAACGGGCTGCCGCACGCCCGTCTCGTTGTTCGCCGTCATCACGGAGACGAGCGTGGTCTCGTTCGTCAGCGCCGCGCGCACGTCGGCGGGATCTAGCAGGCCGCGCGAATCCACGCCTAGCACCGTGAGCCGGAATCCCTCCCGCCGCTGCAAATGCTCGAACGGATGCAGCACGGCGTGATGCTCGGTGGCACACGTGATGACGTGCCTCCCCCGGCCCGCGTGCGCCCTCGCGATGCCGAGGATCGCGAGGTTGTCCGATTCCGTCCCGCCGCCCGTGAAAATGATCTCGTGCGGTCGGCACCCGAGCAGTGCCGCCATCCGGTCGCGCGAATCATCCAGCGCCGCCCGCGTCTCGCGTCCAGCCGCGTGGATGGACGACGGATTCCCATGAAAACGCTCGAGGTACGGGCGCATCGCCTCCAGCGCCGCCGACGCGAGCGGAGTGGTGGCGTTGTGGTCGAGGTAAATCATCGGCGGCGCGCGAGCATCGAATGTCCGCGCCGGAATATCCACCCGATTCCCTCCCGGCCGGAAACCGCAAGTGGCAGCGCGCCTCGCCCCGGAATCGTAATCCTTTTCGTAAACCGATTCTCGTCCTCCCATCCGGCGAATGCGCCGGGAATCAAAAGAACCATCAGGCGGCGGAAGGGAGGCGACAGACTTTGGCGTTGAGTTTGGCCACCAAAGATCCAGATTAGCCGAGTTCACCAGCTCCCGCTTGCCATGAACACCGTCCGCCCCTCCCAACTGCAACAAATGGGCGCGATCGCGACCCTCGCGCTTGCGATTATTGCGTCGCCGCCCGTGGCCTGTGGCCAGACCGTTCTTCGCACGAAGTTCACACCGCCAGTGGTGCCGAGTACCTTCACACAGGCGGTGCGATTCGAGGCACAGATCTCCGGCAATCCCGCATCGGTCGCCTTCAACTACAACGGTGTCGATCGCCCTATGTCCGACGACGGCACCAACGGTGATCCCGTCGCCATGGATGGCTGGTGGACGATTCTCTTCACGGCGAATGAAATCCTCTCGAAGAACACCGCCGTCCGGGTCTTCCGCCCCTTCATCGGCCTGCTGAAGCCGGCGGGCGGTGGCAGTTTCAATGTCGTCGCCGAGTGCTGGACGCCCACCATCGGCCTGCCAGAGGTGCGCCCGATCGACGCGACCGGACAGGAGACCGACTACATCGCGAACTACGTCGGCACCGCCGCCCAGATTACCAGCTTCAATGCGAGCGTCTGGGCTCAGCGCTTTTATCAGACCCACGGCGACAAGTACGACTTCCTCAACATGGTCCGCGTTGCCGGGGCGATCGGAAACCGCAACCACTTCAGCGTCAAGAATACGA
>JBEBGK010000144.1:0-7401 GCA_040081515.1 Chthoniobacteraceae bacterium | reverse complement strand
GGTCGCGTTCGATTTCCAGCGGAGGAACGCGAACGGCACGAGCATCTGGTAACCCGCGCAGATCAAAAACAGGTACAGCGGCGAGAACTCGGTGCCGGTGGTTGTGGATGTCCACGGGCGGGTCAGGAGCGGTCCGCCGGCCTCCGGGAGATGCATTCCCGCGAGCCGCAGCACGGTGTTTTCGCGATGCGCAAACACGAGCCCGAGCGCGAAGAGCGATACGACGAAACACCTGCGGGCGCTGGCCTCTCCGAGCAGGCCGAGCACGAGGACCGGCAGCACGACGTAAATCAGCAGCACGCCGAAGAACGTCCAGTTGGCAAACGGCGTCATGATCTCTTGGTCGTGCGCGGTCCGGCGCTACAGCATCTCCGCCAGTTTCTTCCGGTCCGCCTTGCCGTTGCTGTTCATCGGGAAGCTTTCGAGGAAATGAAATTTCCGCGGAACCATGTAGATGGGCAGGCGTTCCCCGAGATGGGATTTGAGCTTCGCGGATTGCTCGAAGTCCGTTCCCTGCTTCTGGCCGCGAAGCACGATGAAGGCGGTGAGCGAGTCGATCTTGCCGCCCTTTTGCACGGGGAGCACCGCGGCATCCGCGACCTCGGGCAGGGCGCGAAGATTCGCCTCCAGATCGCCGAGTTCGATCCGGTAGCCGTGCAGCTTGATCTGGCTGTCCATGCGTCCTTCGCAAAAAATCATCCCGTCCCGGTCGCGGCCCCAGTCGCCGGTGCGGTACGCGCGCAAGCCGTCAATCGTTTGGAACGCTTTATCCGTGAGGTCCGGCCGGCCGAGGTAGCCGGGGCTCACATTCGGCCCCGCGATCACGATCTCCCCGCGCTCGCCGGATGCCACGGGCTGTTCATCCTCGCCATGAATGATGACCCTCGTCCCGGGCATCACGCGCCCGACGGGGAGCGGATTCCACTGCGCGAGGACCTCCCGCGTGATCTCCACGATCGTGACGGCGACGGTGGCCTCGGTCGGGCCGTACGTGTTCCAGATCGTGGCCCCGGGGAAGCGCTCGAGCAATTGCGCCGCCGTCTCGGGCGCGAGCGTTTCGCCGCAAAAAAAGAACGCGCGCACCTTCGGCATCATCTCCGCATTGAATCCGCGCTCGATCAGGCACATCTGCGCGAAGGACGGCGTGGACGTCCACACCGTCACGTCGCACCGGCGCAGCGTCTCGAAGAGCGAACGCAGGTTGGCGACATGATCCTTCGTCAGGCTGAAGAGCGTGCCCCCGGTGGCGAGCGACACGTAGATGTCATGCACCGAGAGATCGAACGTGAACGGCGCCTGGTTGAGGAAGATCTCGCCCTGCTCCCGGAACGGATGCGCATTGCTCATCCACCCGACGAAATGTTCGAGGTTGCCGCGCGTGATGACGACGCCCTTCGGCTCGCCGGTGCTGCCGCTGGTGAAGATGATGTAAAAGGGATCCGTTTCCCGGAGCGGTTTCCGATGGTAGCTGACCGCGCCTGCCGCCGCGATCCGTGCCATCGATTCCGGCGTGAGCACCACGCTGGCGCCCGCAATCCAGAGGATGCGCTCCATCCTCTGTGCCGGGGTCATGGAATCGATCGGAATATAGGGCCGGCCGGATTTCACCGCGCCGAGAAAGCCCGCGAGCATTTCCGGTTCCTTGTGCCCGTGCACCGCGACCGGCGCCCGGCTTTCCCCGAGCTGCGAGTCGAGCCAGGCTGCGATTGCGTCCGATCGGGCCGCGAGCTCGCCGTAGGTCATCATCCGGTCGCCGCTGATGTGGGCCGGCCGATCCGGTGAACTGCGGGCGTATGCGTCGATTCTATCCAGCAGGTCCATCGCTAGAACTCCTGATACACGAACTCCGGCGTCTCAAAGTTCCCGCGCCCGTACATCGCGGCCAGCGCCGCCACGATCGCGAAGTAATAGAGCGTCAGCAGCGCGAGGCGCGCCCGTGGACGCGTGGCGAGCCATTGCCGGGCAGCCTCGATCACGATGCGAGCCGCCGTTGCACATCGGCGACCATCTTTGCCGGCGTCGCCCATGCATCGCGGTCGAATTCCGCGGGTGAGATCTCCACGCCCATCTCCTGCTGCAGCGCCACGATCAGTTCCACCGTCTTCATCGAATCGAGGACTTGCAGGTCGTAGAGGGCGAGATCGGGATTCGTCCGCACTTCCCCGGTGTCCGCCACACGGGCGAGAAGGTCGATCACTTGGTCGCTGGTCGCGGTTGGCATAGGGGATTGATTCGCGGGACAGGAACGTCCCGGCTGTCATTGAGCCTTTAGGCGGTCGTGGTAAAAATCGTCAAGAACCTTGTCGAACAGCACCCAGCCGCGGTCGCTCGGATGGTCTGCATTGTCGGCGAAAAACGTCGGGTCGTTCTCGTATTGCTGGAAATACACCAGCGGCATCCCATAGCGGGCGACGAGCGTCTTCAGCCGGTTGCCATACGCCTGCCGGGCCGCGGCCGAGACGCCGGTGCTCTCGAGAAAATTGCCGTGCAGCGGCATCGAAAGCAGCAGCGGGCGCGCATCCATTTCCTTCAGCGCCCGCAGCAGCAGCTCGAAATCGTCCCACTCGTCCGCTTCCTTGACGGTCTTCAGGAAGCTCGCGTCCATCGAGCCTTTCGGCCGGCGCGCCACACGCGGCGGCACGGGGGGCTTCACGGCTTTCACTTTGACGCTCGTCTTCCGGATGATCTCCTTCCAGTTGATCCCGGCAAACACCGCCGGCTTCGCCTGTTCCTGCTCCGCGTGCGCCGCGATTTGCAGCCCGGTCTCCACGTGATCCTGTGCGCGGCCCACCGCGTTGGCGAGCCGGCCCAGGGGCCAGATGGCGGCATGCAGCAGGTGGTCCAGCTTTGTGTCGCCAGCGAGCCGGCGCAGCGCGAAATCGAGGATCCAGTGTCCCTCCAGCGTCTCCGGATACTCCAGCATCCGCCGCGCGGCATCGCGCTTGAGCGCGGGGCTGACGTGCCTGCTGAACGCCAGTTCCGCCGCGGCAAGCGCACTGAAATTTCCGAGGTAATATTCCGCGTTCACCTTCTCGCGGAGGAAGTAGCTCGGTGAAATCGAGAAGGCCGCCTTTCGTCCCTTCAAGTAACGGCCGATCGCCGCGACGCGCTGCATCGTCGCGAGCGCGGTGGTGCCCGCCTTGCCGATGGTAAAGACCCGGAACCCCGTCGGAAAACGCTCGAAGAAATCCACGGCCTTGTTCGGAATCCGAGGATCGCTCGCCAGCTCCGAGCTTCCGTACAGCACCAGCAGATCCGGCTGTGTGAATGCTGTCTTCTGCAACGCGACTCCCTGCAGTTTGATTTCACTGAGCTCATCCGCGATCCCGTGGATGAAGTCCCCCTCGGCCCTCGCGCACATGAACACCACCGCGATCGCGCAGATCGCCCCGAAGCCTGCGGCGATGCCGAAGGCCTGGAGATGGTGGCGCGGTGGAGTTGCGGTCACGGGGAGAAAATGGGATGGCGGTGAGCCCATGGATGACGCGCGGTCCTCCCGATTCTTAGGGGGTTGGATGGAGGACGGCGCAAGGCGGAAGGGAAGGCATTTCGCGGGAAGCTCCGGTCGCGGCGCGGATCCGCTCGCGATTATCGGTTGCAGTTCGTTCCCGCGTTCGCGCATGGTGTGGCGATGAAGTGGCTCGCGGACTTGTCCGCACATCAGCCGGTAGCGTATGCGGTCCTGATTCTCGCGGCAGTGGCCGTGCTGGGGCTCGCTGCCGGGCAGGTGAAAATTCTTGGGATTCGTTTCGGGGTCGCCGGGGTGCTCTTTGCGGCGATCTTTTTCGGCCATTACCATCTGAGTCTTCCGCCGGAGACGCTCGGCTTCGTCCGCGATTTCGGCCTGATCCTGTTCGTTTACACCATCGGCATCCAGGTGGGGCCGGGCTTCCTGACTTCCCTCCGGCGGCAGGGGCTCCCGCTGAATTTGCTCGCGACCGGAATCGTGCTGTGTGGCGCCGCCCTGACCGTTGCGAGTTCCTGGCTTTTGAAAATCGACATGGCGGCGGCCGTGGGAATCTTCGCCGGCGCTACGACGAACACACCCTCGCTTGGCGCCGCGCAGGAGGCGCTGAAACAAATGCCCGGTCTCGATCCGGCTGCGGCCAGCCTCCCTGCCCTTGGATACGCGGTTGCCTACCCGTTCGGGATCGTCGGCATCATTCTCGCGATGGTGATTCTCCGCGCCATCTTGCGCATCGATCCCGTGAAAGAGGCGAAGGCGTTCGACCTCGAGCAGGAGAGCGGACACGAACCGATCCAGCGGATGAACATCCGGGTGCGCAATCCGAACATGGTGGGGTTGAAGCTTCACGAGATCCCCGGCAGGGATTCGCTCGGCATCGTCATTTCCCGCATCAAGTATCTCGGTGAGACGGAGGTCAGTGCGGCGAATGCGGACACCGTGCTGCATGAAGGCGACATCGTGCTCGCGGTCGGCACGCCGAGGAGCCTCCACGAACTCTGCCTGATCATGGGCGCGGAAAGTCCCGAGGACCTCATGGAGACGCCCGGGCCGGTGACGTTCGACCGTTTCATGGTGACGCGGAAGGACATCCTCGGGAAAACGATCCGCGAACTGGAACTGACCCAAAAGTACGGGGTGACGGTGACGCGCGTCTCGCGGGCGGATGTGGAGATGAGCGCGGTCCCGGCGCTCAAGTTGCAGTTCGGCGACATGCTGCAGGTCGTCGGCAAGGAGGCCGACATCGCGAAGGTCGCCTCCGTCCTCGGCAATTCGGTGAAGGATCTGAACCGCACCAATTTCATCCCCATGTTCCTCGGCATCGGGCTAGGGATTCTCGTCGGCATCCACCCGATGGCTTTCGCGGGCATGCCCATGCCGGTCCGACTCGGGCTCGCAGGCGGGCCGCTGCTCGTGGCCATCATCCTCAGCCGCATCGGGCGCATCGGCTCCCTGCTCTGGTATATGCCGTTGAATGCAAATCTCGCCCTGCGCGAACTCGGCATCACCCTCTTCCTCGTCTGCGCGGGGCTGAAGGCGGGCGAGCACTTCTTCGAGATTCTCTTCACCACCCAGGGACTGCTGTGGATGGCGTGCGGCGCGGTGATCACCCTCGTGCCCCTGCTGCTCGCGGCGTGGGTCGGCCGCTTCTTCATGAAGCTCAATTTCATCAATCTCTGCGGCCTGCTTTCCGGCAGCATGACGGATCCGCCGGCGCTCGCGTTTGCCAATGCGGTCAACAACTCGGACGCGCCGTCCGTCGCCTACGCGACCGTCTATCCGCTGACGATGCTCCTGCGCATCCTGGTGGCGCAATTGCTGATCGTCTTCTTCACGAGTTGAGTCCCCGCCAATTGGCGTGGGTAAATTCGCAACCCGCGGGCAGTCCCGCGCAGGGCGCTGGCTAGAGTGGAGCCCGAATACATCAGACGAACCATCAACCATGAGCGCCAGAAATATCCACGAACTCAGTCTTGCCCCGTACGGAATCACCGTCGAAACCGTCCATCGCAATCTCTCGCCGGCGCACCTCTACGAGCACGCCATCCGCTACGAGCCAGGCTCTTCCATCGCGGATTCCGGCGCGCTTATCGCCTACTCCGGTGCAAAGACAGGCCGCTCGCCGCAGGACAAGCGCGTGGTGAAGCACGCGGACTCCGAGAAGGACGTGTGGTGGGGCCCCGTGAATTTCCCGATGGACGAGCATGGCTTCCGCGTGAATCGCGAGCGCGCGCTCGATTACCTGAACACCTGCGAACGCCTCTACGTCGTGGACGCCTTCGCCGGCTGGCATCCGCGGCACCGGCTGAAAATCCGCATCGTCTGCTCGCGCCCGTATCACGCGCTCTTTATGCACACGATGCTCATCCGCCCGACGACGAAGGAACTCGAGTCCTTCGGCGAACCGGATTATGTCATCTTCAACGCGGGCCGCTTCCCGGCCAACCGCCTTTCGCAGGGGATGACGTCGAAGACCTCGATCGATCTGTCCTTTGAGGAAAAGCAGATGGTCATCCTCGGCACCGAATACGCGGGCGAGATGAAGAAGGGCGTCTTCACGATCATGAACTACCTCATGCCCAAGCAGGGCCTGCTCTCGATGCACTGCTCGGCCACGGCGGACACGAAAAGCACCGCTTCTTCCGTGCTCTTCGGCCTCTCCGGCACGGGCAAGACCACGCTCTCGGCCGACCCGAAGCGCCGGCTCATCGGTGACGACGAACACGTGTGGGGCGATGATGGCATCTCCAATATCGAGGGCGGCTGCTATGCGAAGGCGATCGACCTCACGCCGGAAAGCGAGCCCGACATCTTCCATGCGCTCCGCTTCGGCAGCGTGCTGGAGAATGTCGTGTTCGACGACGAGGGACATCACGTCGATTTCCACGACACGAGCATCACGCAGAACACACGTGGTGCGTATCCCATCGAGTTCATCAAGAACGCGAAGGTGCCCTGCGTCGCCGGCCATCCGACCGACATCATCTTCCTGACTTGCGACGCCTTCGGTGTGCTGCCTCCCGTCTCGAAGCTCACGCCGGAGCAGGCGATGTATCATTTCATCTCCGGCTACACGGCGAAAGTCGCGGGCACCGAGATGGGCGTGACCGAGCCGTCGGCGACCTTCAGCGCGTGCTTCGGCGCGCCGTTCCTCGTCTGGCATCCGGCGAAGTACGCCGAGCTGCTCGCGCAGAAGATGAAGGAGCACAAGGTCAACGTCTGGCTCATCAATACCGGCTGGAGCGGCGGCAGCCACGGCATCGGCTCGCGCATCAAACTCAAGTTCACGCGCGCCATCATCGACGCCATCCACTCCGGCGCGCTCGCCAAGGCGCCGACGAAGCCCGATCCGATCTATGGCGTCCACGTGGGCACCGAAGTGCCGCACGTGCCCGCCGAGATGCTGAGTCCCGAGAACACCTGGGCCGACAAGGAATCCTTTGCCGCCACCGCGCGGAAGCTCGCCGGATTGTTTGTCACGAACTTCAAGAAGTTCGAGGCCGGCGCCAGCGCCGGGGTGAAAGCCGCCGGGCCGAAAGTCTAGCCCGGCGCCGACGGACTCGCCTGCGCCAGCAGGTCCGCCAGGACGCCGGCGGCGTTCCGCCCGGTCTCGATCACTTCACCGTGCGCAAGCGTCCCCGGCTGCAGGCCGGCGGCCCAGTTCGTGAGGCAGGAAAATCCCGCGACTTCCAGCCCGAGCGCGCGTGCCTGAATGGCCTCCAGCACCGTGCTCATGCCCACCGCATCCGCGCCGAGCTTTTGCACCATGCGGACTTCGGCGGGCGTCTCGTATTGCGGCCCGAGCATTCCCGCATACACGCCCTCGTGCAGGGTCGCGCCCGCCGCCTTCGCGGCCGCGGAAAAATGATCGCGCAGCCGTTTCGAATACACCTCGCTCATGTCGAAAAAATTCGCGCCTCCGAGCAGCGGAGTCG
>JBEBGK010000143.1:0-7404 GCA_040081515.1 Chthoniobacteraceae bacterium | reverse complement strand
CGCTGCGGCAGGGCAGCGTGATTGCGGATTCGACCGGGCAGCTTCCGATGAACTGGCTGTATCGGCGCGGGCAGGTGGATACGGCCACGGGCCTGTTCGGAATCGGCGGCGTGGACTCGGGCGATCCGCCGATCACCGATCCGGCGGCCTCGACGACGTGGTGGGTGGACTTCAGCAATTTCTTCCAAGGCATCGGCGCACTCGGCGGTGGCGATGTGACGCTGCTCGCCGGCAGCGATGTCATCAATGCCGACGCCGTCGTCCCGACGAACGCACGGATGCCGGGCCGCGATCCGGTCACCGGTTTAAACGTGGCGCCGGATGCGACGAAACTCGTGGAACTCGGCGGCGGTGATCTGGTCGTCCGCGCGGGCCAGAATATCGACGGCGGCATCTACTACACCGAGCGTGGCAACGGAACTCTGTTCGCGGGAGGCGTCATCACGACGAACCAGTCGCGCTCCCCATCCCGAGGCATTCTTTCGAGCACTCCGCAGATTCTGGATCCGCTCACCTGGCTGCCCACGACGCTCTTCCTCGGCAAGGGAGGATTCAACGTGAGCGCGCGGGGCGACATCCTGCTCGGGCCGGTGGCCAACCCGTTCCTGCTGCCGTCCGGGCTGAACAACCGCTTTTGGTACAAGACGTATTTCAACACCTATGCGCCGGATTCCGAGCTGGAGGTCGCATCATTCGGCGGGAGCGTGACCCATCGTCTTGGCACCGCCTCGACGCCGATCCTGAACAACTGGCTGGGGCTGAAAAATCTCTTCACCTCGCAAAACCTGACGAACTCCTCGAACTTCCAGCCGTGGATCCGTCTGGCGGAAACCGCGGTCTCGCCGTTCTCCACGTTCACGGGCGTGTTGCCGTCCACCGTCCGCAGCACCGCCTTCGCAGGGGATGTGAACATCGCGGGAAGGGTGAGCCTGTTTCCGTCGCCGACCGGCACGCTGGAGCTCGCCGCGTCCGGCGGGATCATCGGGTTGCAGCCCACGGGCAGGTCCGGCTCGACGACGACGTGGACCGCTGCATCGATCAATGTCTCGGATGCCGATCCCGCGTCGGTGCCCGGCATCACTTCGCCATTCGCCTACGTGACTGTGGTGGGGCGGGCTCCTGTGAATCTTCGCGGCACGAGCCCGACGTTCCTGGCCGATCTGAACCAGATCTTCGCCGAGACAGGATCCTTCACCGGATTGCAGGGCACCATCCGCATCCAGCAGGCCTTGCACGCGAGCCGCCTGTTGCATGCGGGCGACCGGGAGCCGGTGCGGATTTACGCCGCGGGCGGAGACATCACCGCGCTCACGCTGTTTTCGCCAAAGGCCGCCCGCGTGATCGCGGAGAACGACATCACCGACATCGCGTTCTATCTCCAGAACGTCGATCCCGCCGATGTCTCCCTCGTGTCCGCAGGGCGCGACATCGTGCCGTACAACGAGAATGCGCCGCTCCGTTCGCTCGCCAGCGATCCGGCGCTCGGAAATGCGATCAACGATCCGCTGCGCGGGACGGTCACGGGCCAGACCACCAATGTTTTGCAGGGCGATATCCAGATCAACGGCCCGGGACTGCTCGAAGTGCTGGCCGGGCGGAATCTCGACCTCGGGACGGGGCCGAATTTCTCCGACGGCACCGGCATCGGCCTCACGAGTGTCGGCAATGCACGCAATCCTTTCCTGCCCCAGCAAGGCGCCGATCTCATTGCCCTCGCCGGTGTCCCCGGCATGGGCGGCGCCGGGGCGGCGCTGGGCCTCGCCGAAAGCTCCCTCGATTGGGCGTCGTTCATCACGGAGTTCAGTGTCGCGGGCCGGACCGGGATTTCCAGCTACCTGCCGAAACTCGGCTTCACGGGAGCCTTCGGTTCGTTGACGGAGGAGCAACAGGCGATCGTGGCTCTCGAAATTTTCTATCGCGAACTGCGCGACGCGGGCCGGAACTCCGCCGCCACGGGCAGCTACTCCACGGGGCTGGATGCGATCGACACGCTCTTCGGTGCTGCCGCCCGCACGGGCGCAATCTTGTCGCGCGCCCGTGACATCCGCACGACCACGGGCGGCGCGATCTCGCTTGGTGCCCCGGGTGGTGGCCTGACGATGGCGTCGGATATTTTCGGCAACCCGCTCACACCGCCCGGAGTCGTCACGGAATTCGGCGGAGCGATCTCCATCTTCACCCATCGCGATGTGGACATCGGCCAGGCGCGAATCTTTACCCTGCGCGGCGGCGACATCGTCATCTGGTCCTCGATCGGCAACATCGCCGCGGGCAACGCGCCGAAAACCGTCGTCACGGCGCCACCCACGCGCGTGCTCATCGATGTCAACAGCGCCGCCGTGCAGACCGACCTCGGCGGACTTGCGACCGGCGGCGGCATCGGCGTGCTGGCCGCCGTCGAGGGAGTGATGCCCGGGAATGTGGACCTCATCGCGCCGCAGGGATTCGTGGACGCGGGCGACGCCGGCATCCGGGCGACCGGAAATCTGAACATCGCCGCCGTGACCGTGCTCAACGCCGCGAACATTCAGGTCGCGGGCAGCGCATCGGGTGTTCCATCCACGCCGACCGTCGCCGCGCCGAACATCGCAGGCTTGTCCGCCGCTTCGAATGCCACGGGCGCCGGTGCCGGTGCCGCGGCGGAGGCGGCGAAGCAGGCGACCAGCCAGGCGAAGGATGAAGAGGAAGAGGAGTTGCCCTCAACGATCACCGTCGAAGTGCTCGGCTATGGTGGTGGCGATGATTAGCAATCGCGCATCAGCCTGAATGCGCATCCGTCGGACACGATGAAACTGAAAACCCTGACATCGACGATTGGTTCCATGCTTCTCGGTCTCGCGCTGTCGGTATCGCCAGCCGGCCGCGCTGCGGAGGGGACTGGAGCGGAATCACCCGCGGCCGCGACATCCGGCGATGCCGAAGCCCTTTTCCAAATTGCCAGATCCAGTCTGAGACGGGACGGCGGGCCGGACGATCCTGACAAAGTCTTCGCAATGATGAAGCGCGCTGCCGAGCTGGGCCACCCCGAGGCCGAAGCCGGCCTCGGGTATCTTTATTCCGCCGGAATCGGGACAGCCCGGGACGACGCCCAGGCCGTGGCGTGGTATCGAAAAGGGGCGGAGATGGGCTCTGCCAAGGGACAGTTCAACCTCGGCGGGATGATCGCCAACGGGCGCGGAGTCCCGAAAGATCCCAAGGGAGGATTCCAATGGATGCAGCGGGCGGCGGAGCAGGGACTTCCGGAGGCGGTTTTCGCAGTGGGAGACGCTTTTTACCGGGGTAAGTTCGGTCAGGCGACTGACTACAAAAAGGCGTATCCCTGGCTGCTGAAGGCTGCGGAGGGCGGGATGGGCAAGGCGCAGAACATGGTCGGGGTGATGTATCAGTCCGGAAAGGGCGTCCCGCTGGATCGGAAACTGGCGGAAGCGTGGTTTCGCAAAGCGGCCGCGCAGGGGGACGTCAACGGCCAGAGCAACCTCGGTCATCTCCTCTACACCCAGCCGGGGGACCGCTCTGCAAAGCTCGAGGCGATCAAATGGCTGCTCGTGGCCAGGCAGCGCGGGGACGTGCTCGCCACCCAGACGCTCCGCCTGGTTCAGGCCGACATCCCGAAGGCCGAAATGGAAGAGGCCCAGAAGCTGGCACGCGGGGTCAGGACACCGCCCGCTCCAGAAGCGCCGTGACGGCGGGTTTGAGCCGATTTGCCGACCGGGCTCAGCCCCCGCATTCTCCCGGCTGAGGCTACTTTCGCACTGCCTTCTCGAAACGCGCAAGACCCCGGGCCTCGCGTTCGGCGTTCAGAAGTTGCCTAAGGTAGGTCTCCCGACCGAAGAGCAGTTGGAACTGCCTGTTCGCCCGCTCCGTCTCGGTTTTCCACACTCCGGAAAGGTGGTCACTTTGGCCGACGCGGTGGAGGAACTCCTCGGCGATCCGGCGTTTTCCAGCTGCCTGCTCCTCTGTCATTTGCACTGCAGGATCCATCGCCACGAGGGCCGCGGGCAGCGGGACACCGGCGTCGAGTTCGAAGACCTGCCCGTCCGGGGCAACCAGCTCAGAGGAATGCAGCGGGACGCCGTTTACGGGGTAGCGAGGGCTGCTCCGTGGTCGCAGGACGAATGAGTCCGTGGCGGGCGTCGCCCGGGCGGGTCGGGGCAGCACCGCAGCCGGGTTGCCTGACGGGGAAGCGGCCACGGGGCCAACGACGGCGGGAGGAACCTGCTGGCGCGTGGCCAGAGGGGGGAGCGGAGGCGTGTCCGGCGAGACCGCCGGCTGGCCACGGTGCGTCCTGCGAAGGAGCGGATTTGCCGCGGCTGCTTCCGAGGTGAACTTGGATGAGGAAGAGTGCTGGAGCGATGTCGCCGACGGCGTGCCGGGCGGGACAGGCGATTCCGGCCCCGGGGAGAACATGAAAAACGCAAGGGCGATCGCCGCGAGGCTCGCGCAGCCGATTAACAGGGTATCTGTTTTTTTCACGGGAAATTGCTGGGATTCGGGAGTGGGAAAGGTGACGGCGGGGCCGGGTGCCGGAAAGGAAAAAGAAGTGCGCTGTGGGCCGGCAAAAAAACTGGCGCCGGGGATGGGACCCGGCGCCAGTTGTGATTCGCTATTCCAGCGGTCTCGGAGAGGAGACCGCGGGATTGAGGCTACGGGGCGACGTCGGAGAAGTCGTCCACCCGGCTCACATTCATGAGGGCTGCGTCGATGCCGGCAGTGCCGATGTTCGTCGGCACATTCGCGACCAGCTCCGCGAGGACGGCCTGCAGCTTAGGCGAGTCATTCAGCGAATTGTACATCAAGTGCTGATAGCTCCAGAAGGTGTATTCGCCATTCGTGACCTTGGCCTCGCTCGCGGCGCCGAGTGGTTCCGCCGGGATGATCGAAGACCCGTTGTAGGCGAGGGCCTTTGCACCGTTCGCGATGGCGGTCGTCGCATCGCTGATGCCGAAGACAGCCACCATCAGGAGAGGCACGGGGCTGCCGATGTTGACGCCCGCCGCGTTCTGCCGCTGCACGCTGTTGCTGGTGGCACCGAAGACCGTGCGAAGGCTGCTGCTGCTCTCAAAGCCGCCATTGCCAGCGGTATCGGTTGCCGTCCATACGTTCGAGACGTTGGCACCGTCGCCGGTGGGCCACAAACGGAGCGTGGTGAGGGCCAGGGCCGGGTCGCCTGCGCCCAGACCATTGGTGGTCGGCTTCCACTGCTGCACGAGGTTCTGGGGACCATAGCCGATCTGGGACAGGTAGATGGTGCGCGTGCCGGAATTATCGCTCCGGCCCGACATATAGACACGCCGCGTGTCCGTGGTCGGGAAGAGATAGCTCAGCGGCTGGTTGCCCGTTGCGTAGAGCGTCCTCAACTGGTGATCATGGATGTTCGTGAGGCCCGCCGGTGAACCCTCATTCACGCACGGCACAAACACCGTGATGCCCACGATGGTGGATACCGTGTTCGAGACGTCGAAGGGCGAGTTTGCCGGAAACGAATCCGAGAACGCGAGGTCCGCGGTGACAAATTCACTGCCGGCAGGGACACCAAAGGTGCCAGTGACGCCAGGGACGGAAGCGGCATCCGGAGAGCCGCCGGCGGTCAGCGCGGTCACAGGCAGGAAATCCTGAGGGGTTTGAGGTGTGGCCTGCGTCCGGACGCCTGCGACCGACCCGGTCCAGGTACAACGGATGATCGTCGTCCCAGCGAGCCCGGGGAAGGTTCCCGTGAAGATGGACTGCCGGGCGCCGCGAAGGGCAGCCAGTGTGGCGGAACCGCCGGTGTGCGCGAAGTCCGTGAGACCCGCGCCGTAGGAGGCGATGATCGAATCGATGGACGCCGTGCGGAAGGCCGTGGCGCCTGTGACGTTGACGATGTTTTGGGCATTCGCGGTGAAGGCGAACGCCATGAGAGCGGCGAGGCCGCTGAGGATGGATTTTTTGTTCATTTTGATGTTGGTCTTGTCTGTTTTGTCCTGGTCGATTGGTTGTGTAGTCAGTGTCTGGTCATTCTACGAATTCCGCACCCGGCGACGGCGGATCAGCCCGACGAGCGCCGAACCTGCTGCGAACAGTCCAATGCTGGTTGGTTCCGGAACGGGGGTGACGGTGAAGTCCACATTGCCGGCCTGGTCGATGGTGAGGAAGCCTTGGAATTGCGGAGCGCGGAGTGCCCCGCCTTCGTCAAACTGGCCCGTGAAATCGTTCGCAAACTGTGCGCGATAGATGTCCAGCGCGCCTTCAACTGCACCGTTTGAGAAGGTGCCGTAACTGCCTGCGGTGAAGCGCTGTTGGATGCCGCCCGTGTAAGCGTTCCACGCGGTGCTCTGAACAAACGTGCCACTATTCGTGACATTGAACTCTTCCCATGTGCCCGCGACCGTGTTGAGCACCGTGGCCTGTCCGGACAATTGAGCCTCAAAGGTGTTGTTCAGCGTCTGGATTTGAGTGGCCGCGGTGGTGTGGGCGGAGGTGCCCGGAGTGTTCAGAGTCGAACTCGCGTTGTTCTCGTTGCCGACCGCGGTCCTCGCCTTCGACATGTAGATCGTCTGGTTGGGGTCCCCGTTGAGCAGGGCGGCCGGCGGGTTTTCGTTGGACCAGGAACCGGCGGCTCCCCAGAACAGGTTGGTATTGTCATACCAACCCATCCCGAACTCGGCGTTGAGGATCGAGTTGACGTTGACGATGTTGTCGAGGTTGATGTTGTTCACGTTGCTGTCGCGGAACACGGTGGCCGTGTTGCCGAGACTGACCATGACGGTCCGGTCACTGCCGGTGCCGTTGACGGCCCGAAAGGCCATGATGAGGTCGCCATTGGCGAACCCGGGATTCTGCGCCTGGGCAGAGGTGGAAAGCGCCAGGCCGGCTGCGGCGAGGATCGCTGTGGTGAGGATGTTTTTGGGTTTCATTGGGTTTTGCTGGTTTACTAGTCTGCTGTTTTTGTTGTTGTTTGATTTCGGTGTTGTGAGCGTCGTTGGTTAGTAGGTGTGCCTTACGGGTGGATATCAGTATCGGTTGGTTTTTCGTTTGGTGAACGGTGCGAAGTAGAGCCGCCTACGCGGATTCTGGGCAATACAAGTAGTGTAACGTTATCGTGTCGGAATCGCCGGGTTGAATGTCCCGTTTTTCCCTCGTAAGACCGGGGCGTTGTCACATCGCTGTAACAATTCCCGGGGCCCGTCACTTGCAGTAGGTTCCGAAACGTCTGTCGGAGGAGTCGTCCGTGCCTTTGAATGGCGCGTTGAAATGACGAGCGGGGCACTTTCATCGGAGGTCAGAGTTATTAGCTTTATATTTATTTTGGCGTTCGCGCGCATCCTCCACGCGCTTTTTTGAGGCCTCTTTTTCGCGAAGGAGTATGGCTTTCTCCTCCGGGAGGAGCGTCCGGTTGCCGGCGAGCTGGAGGAATTCTTCCGCCTC
>JBEBGK010001026.1:0-1861 GCA_040081515.1 Chthoniobacteraceae bacterium | reverse complement strand
CGCCGAGATTCGCGGTCTGCGAGGAGATGCCAAGAAAAAAGCCGTGAACCGCGCGGTGGAAATGTGTTTTCTCGAACGTGTGCTGCATCAGAGCGTGGAAACGCTTTCGAAAGGCTATCGCCATCGCACCTGTTTCGCACAATCCATCCTTCACGATCCGGATGTGCTGATCCTGGACGAACCAACGGACGGCCTTGATCCGAATCAAAAGCACGAGGTTCGGCAACTCATCCGTCGCATGGGCGAAAAGAAGGCGATCATTTTCTCAACGCACATTCTCGAGGAAGTGGATGCGGTCTGTTCCCGCGCAATCATCATTGACCGGGGCCGCATCGTGGCGAACGGCACGCCGCTGGAACTTCGTCGCAAATCCGAATACGCCGGTGCGATCACGCTTTCCGTGCGCGGAGTTTCCGCCAGCGCCGTCACACAGAAGCTGTCGCAGCTTTCGTCCGCGAAACGCACGAGCGTCATTGCAGAAAACGGGTCGAAGGTAACCGTCACGGTTTTCCCGAAGCCAAACATGGACGGCGAACTGACGCGCGCCGTGATTGACGCCACTCAAGTCTGGCAGGTTGAGGAATTGCGCACGGAGGAAGGGCGTATGGACGAAGTATTCCGGAGCATCACGATGCCGGACACGGCCAAGAGTCCAGAGTCCACAGTCCTGAATTTGAAAACTGAGATATGAATAGCTGGGCAAACATAAAAACCATCGCCAAACGCGAGCTTGTAGCGTACTTCGCATCCCCGCTGGCGTATGTGTTCATCGTCATATTCCTGCTGCTCTGCGGATTCTTCACATTCTCGGTAAAGCCGAATCTGTTTGATCGCGGGCAAGCGTCGCTTTCAGGCACGTTCTTCTTCTGGCATCCTTGGTTCTACATGTTCCTCGTGCCAGCCGTGGGAATGAGACTGTGGGCGGAGGAACGCCGCGTCGGCACACTGGAACTCCTCCTCACCATGCCCATCACCGCGTGGCAGGCAATCGTCGGCAAGTTTCTCGCGTCGTGGCTCTTTCTGGGGCTCGCTCTGGCGCTGACGTTCCCAGTCGTTTGGACCGTAAACTATCTCGGCACACCGGACAACGGAGTAATCTTCGCCTCCTACATTGGAAGCTGGCTGATGGCCGGCGCGTATCTGGCAATCAGTTGCATGACCTCTGCCATGACCCGGACGCAGGTGGTGAGCTTCATCATCTCGGTGGTAGTCTGCCTGTTCCTGATTCTCGCAGGTTTTCAACCGGTGGTGGATTTCATCTCGGGTTTTGCAGGACCGAAGGTGGTTGATTTCGTGACGTCCTTCAGCGTCGTCACCCACTTTGAAGGATTCCAAAAAGGCGTGCTCGATTCCCGCGACGTGTTGTTCTTCCTGTCGGTGATCGGCTTCTCACTGTTCACCACCGGAGTGATTCTGAGGAGTCATCGGGCGGGCTAAGAAAGGATTTCGCGATGCAAAACAAATCTCTCCAGACATTTCTTTATTCGGCAGGCGGCGTGGCGGCGATGGCGGCAATTCTCGTCGCGGTCAACATCCTCGTCGGCGCTGCTCGCACTCGCGTGGACCTCACCAAGGAAAAGGCCTACACCCTTTCTGACGGCACCAAGGCCATTCTCAACAAGCTCGACACGCCCGTGACAATCCGGTTTTTCTTCTCGAAGAGCGCGGAGTCTTCGCCTCAGGCGGTTTTTTTCAAAGGCTACGCAGCAAAGGTTGAGGACCTGCTTGCCGAATACAAACTCGCCAGCAAAGGCAAGATCATCCTCGAAAAGATTGATCCCAAGCCCGATTCGGATGACGAGGACAAGGCGCGACTCAATGGAGTCGAAGGAATGCCGTTTCCGAATGGAGAAAAGTTCTA
>JBEBGK010000142.1:0-7413 GCA_040081515.1 Chthoniobacteraceae bacterium | reverse complement strand
GGCACGCCGTCCGGGCCCGTGAGCACCGCCTTTTTTCCCGCCGCCGCCCCGGGCAGGAAGGCGACGATCTGCTGGCCCACGGCGAGGTTTCTCGGCGGGAAGACCGTCGATGCGAGATACACGCAGAGGCGCTGGACCAGCGGGAGGTAGAACGGGCGCGCGGGCAGATTGCTCCAATCCGCATCGGCCGCCGTCGCGCAGGCGATCACCTTCCCCTGCCCCACGGCCTTCTCCGCGAGGAATGGATCCCCGCTGTCCAGCCTCGCCAGCACCACCGGATCCAGCGGCCCGCCGGTCCGCGCCGGGGCGCGCATGCGGAACCAGACCTTGATCGCAGCCTCGGTCATCGTGCCATTGCGGGGATCGTTGAACAACTCGAGCGCCGGGTTCTCGAACCGCTGACTGGCGATGCCGATGCCGCGGGCGCCCTCCTTCAATTCACCGGCGACATCACCCAGCGGCAGCGGCGCGAGCGGCGCGAAAGGCCCGTTCCACCAAGCGGCGTCGGTGCGATCGCCGGGGAAGACGATGAGCCCGCCGCCGTTCTTCACGAAATCCTCAATCGCCTTCAACTGCTCGGCGCTCAGCTTGCGGACGTTCGCGAGAACGACGACCGCGGCATCGGCCATCTGTTTGGCGCTGAGCCCGTCCGCCGGGACGGTCCGGGTTTCGATGAGATCGCTCAGCTCCACCTTGCCCGCGGCGAACGGCGACAGCGCGATCTGGAGGTAGCCTGTCTCCGACTTGATATCGTCCGGCGTCGCGCCGGGCGCGCCGTCCACGAGCAGCACCGGCACGCGATCGCGCACCGGGATGCTGGCGAGGAGGGTGTTGTCCGCCGCGAGCACATCGGGCTCGGTGGAGACCTCGACCACGTGCGAGCCGGCGGTGTCGAAATCCAGCGTGAAGAGCACCTGCGCCGCCGCGCGCGGGCCGAGTCCGACCTGCGAGGCGGCCTTGTCTTTTCCATCCACCTTCAGCGTCACGCGGAGATCGCGATGGTTGGACTCCCCGTGGTTGCGAAGGTTGGCGCGGATCTGGATTTTCTGCCCGATGCCGAGCATGAGCCGCGAGAAGTCGAGCGATTCGATTGCGACGTTTTCCTTCACATCCTGCCCCACGTCCCAGAACGTGATCGCGGGCGGCACCGTCTGCTTTCGCAGCCGCTCGAGCGCGGTCGCGATCATCGCGTCCTCCGTCGCGGGAAAGCTGACCCTCTGGAAATCCGTGAGGATGACAAGCTGCCGGGTGGTCTCGTGCATCCGCTCGAAGTTCGCCGCGGCGAAATCGAGCGCGCCGGGGATCCGCGCACTGCCGAATCCCGCGGCCGTCTTTCCGAGCAACTGCGTGACCCGGGAAAGATCGTAGGTCGGCGAATCGAGCAGCGCCCGGCCGCCTTCGCCCATGAGGACCACCTGCGCTTCCGAGCCCGGCCGCAGTTCGTTGATCAGGCGCTGCGTCTCATCGCGCGCGATGCCGTAGCTGGTGGTGCCGGCGCGCCCCGCTTCCATCGAATAGCTATTGTCGAGCAGCACGACAGTCGAGGTCCGCGCCTCGCCGATCAGGCTCCGTGCGCCCTGCCAGAGGGGCCGCGCCATCGCCAGCGCCAGCAGGGCGGGAATCGCGCAACGAATCGCGAGAAGAATCCACTGCTCGACCTGAATCCGGCGCTGATTCGTCCGCAGCACCGCTTCGAGCAGATGCATCGCGCCCCATTTCACCACCTTGAACCGGCTCTTGTGAAAAAGGTGGATGATGATCGGGATCGAGAGCGCCGCGATTCCCCCGAGCAGGGCTGCATTCAGGAAGTTCATCCCCGCGCCAGCCTCCTGCTCAAATACGCCGCCAGCGCATTCGCGTAGGGCTCATCGGTGGTGAACGGGACCAAATCGACCCGGTGCCGCCGGCAGCCCAGCGTCAGCTCCGAGCGGAATTTCTCCAGATTCGCGAGGTAAGCCTGCCGGAGCACGGCGGGGTCGAGGAGGTGGTTGACGCCAGATCGCTCCATGCACTCGAACTGCGTCCATCCCTTGAAGCGGAATTCCAGTTCATCCCGGTGCCAGATCTGGAAGACGAGGATCTCATGCCGGGCATGGCGAAAATGGGCGAGGGCCTTCAGGAAATTGGCGACCTCGCCGAAGCAATCCGAGATGATGATCAGCAGTCCGCGCCGGTGCAATTTCGGGACGAGGTCGTGGAAGACCTTGCCGAGTTCCGTTTCACCGCCCGGCCTCCCGTTCTGAAGCTCGTCCAGGATCGTCTTGAGATGGCTGACCCGTGACCGTGGAGGAATATATCTTCGGATTTCAGTGTCGAACGTGACCATTCCAACCCCGTCCGATTGCTGGAGCATGAGGTAGGAAAGGCAGGCCGCAAGCCTCGTGGCGTAGTCGAATTTGCTCACCTGCCCCGGTTGAGCCCCGCCGTAATCCATCGAACCGCTGCGATCGAGGATGATGGTCGCGCGCAGGTTCGTCTCCTCCTCGTATTCGCGGATATAAAAGCGGTCGCTCCGGCCAAAGACCCGCCAGTCAATGTGGCGGATCTCATCGCCCGGCACGTACTGCCGGTGCTGCTTGAACTCGACGCTGAACCCCTTGTGAGGCGAACGGTGGAGGCCCGTCGTGAATCCCTCGACCACCTGCCGGGCGAAGACCTGAAGGTTGGAGATCCGCTGGAGGTCGGACGGCGTGAGAAAATCCGAAACCTGGGCCATGCGAATCGGAGGGCGCGACGGACTCGATTACAGCGCGCGCTTGGCCTCGCCGCGCGGCACGCTTTTCAGGATGCGACGGATGATTTCATCGACCGTGACGCCCTCGGCCTCCGCGTTGAAAGTCGGGACGATGCGATGCCGCAGCACCGGGAGCGCGAGGGCTTCGATGTCGTCGATCGTGACGTGGAACCTGCCTTGCAGGACGGCGCGGACCTTGCCGCCCAGCACGAGATTCTGGCAGGCCCGCGGACCTGCGCCCCATTCGATGAGTTCCTTCGCAAAGGCCGGGGCGCCGGGTTCGTCCGGCCGTGTGAGGCGGACCACTTCCAGCACGAAGTCCATCACGTGATCGGGCACCGGGACTTTCCGGACCATTCGCTGGAGTTCGAGCACCTGCTGCCCGCTCAGCACCGGCTGGACGTCCGAGGCAAATGTCCCGGTCGTACGAACGATGATCTGCCGCTCCTCGTCGCGCGTGGGATACTCGACGTTCACGAGGAAGATGAAGCGATCCCGCTGCGCCTCGGGCAAAGGATAGGTGCCCTCCTGCTCGATCGGATTCTGCGTGGCGAGGACGAAGAACGGCTGCTCCAGCGTGTAAGTCTTCCCGCCGATCGTGACGCTTTTTTCCTGCATGGCCTCGAGCAGCGCCGCCTGGGTTTTGGGCGGGGTGCGGTTGATTTCATCCGCGAGCAGCATCTGCGTAAAGATGGGCCCTTTCTGGAAGACAAACTGCCGGTGCCCTGTCGTCGAATCCTCTTGGATGATGTCCGTGCCCGTGATGTCCGAGGGCATGAGGTCCGGCGTGAACTGGATGCGCCGGAAGGACATGTTCAGCGCCTGCGAGAGAGTGCGGACCATCGCCGTCTTGGCGAGCCCGGGCACACCCTCGAGCAGGCAGTGCCCTCCGGCGAGGACGGCGATCAAGAGCTGCTCGATCACGTCCTTCTGCCCGACGATGAACTTCGCCATCTCGCGGGTGATTTTCTGGTACGACTCCACGAGGAATGCCGCATCGGCCTTGTCGTCGTGCTCCTGTCGTGGGGGTGAGTCGGTGGTCGTCATATTTCCTGCCGGATGTTTCGTATACTAAAGAAAACGCCGTTCGACGAAAATCGCCGAACGGCGTCAAGAATCAGTGTGACCGGGAAAGTCCTCGGCTACATGTCGGCGATCTCCGGCAGGGGCGAATCCACCCACACTGGAGGCGTGCAAATCGCAGGCTGCGCCGCAAACTGCCACTCGGTTTCGCGGGTGGCCGCGGAGGCCATCTCGAGACGGCTGCGGAATTCCTCCACGCTGCGCGCAAATCCTTTTTCCTGCACATCGGCCACCATGCCCTGCACGGCCTGTCCCGCCGAGGCGAGCCTGTCGGCAGCGGCACCACCATTTTGCCAGAAGCCCGGGCGCGTGGCGAGGAACGCCGTTCCGACCGAGAGCAACAGGATGGCCGCGGCCTTTTGAAGGACGCCGTTCCATGTCCACGCCGGCACGTCGAGGACTTTCGTCCGCTGTTCCGGGCTCAATTCGAGCACGCGGGTGTCGCCCTGGGCCTCGAATCCCTCCTTCAGTTGCTCGCTCAGTTCGAGCATCTGGTAAATGTCATGCCGGCACTCGTCCGAGACGGCCAGCATGCTTTCCGTGTAAAGGCGCTCATCCGGGGGGAGTTCGTTCAGCGCGTAATCCGTCAGGTCTTGTTCTGTCAGTCTCCCTCTCATTGCATTGTGTTTCTTACGAAGCGGCCTGTCTGGCCAGATAGATGATTTTTTCGTCCTTATCGTCGCGTTCCATTTTCTGCCGGAGATTGCGCATCGCGGCATTCAGGATGAACCCGACATTGCCGACGCTCAGCCCGGTGATCTGGCTGATCTCCTGGTAGGAATGACTCCCGTGGAAGCGGAGTCTCACGACCTCCTGCTGGTTGCGGGGGAGTGATTTCACATGCTCCATGAGGCGCTCGACGGTTTCGCGCCGCGCCATGTCCTGCAGCGGGGTGATACCGTCCACCCTCCGGTGCTCGAACTCCTCGTGCTCCACGTAAATGTATCGATCCTCCTTCTTCAGCGACTTGAGCGCGCAGTTCCGGCAGACGGTGAACAACCACTGCGAGAGATGGCCCTCGATGGCGGCTTGGTCCTGCGTGTGCAATCGCATGAACGTCTCCTGCACGGTGTCCCGGGCACGGTCGAGATCCTGCAAAATGCTCAGGGCGTACTGGAGGAGGGGACGTTCAAAACGCTCAAGAGCGGACTGAACCCAGGCGGCTTTTTTCTTTGATTTGGAGAGAAACATAATTGCTTCTGCGACATATAACCCAACACCGGCCATTTATTGAGGAAAAAGTTTGGAAATTTCTTCACCCTGATCCCGCCCCTCTGTGAACCGAATCCAGCCGCCTCCAAGCCTCCCCCATCACCGCCAATGACCCGCGACGAAGCCATCGCCATCCTCCGGCCGTACATCGGCAAGGATCTCCGTCCGCTCGCGGAAAAATACGGGGTGACGGTCTGGAAAAACGAACGCAAGAACAAGGGCTGGGCCGGCATGGTCGTCGAACAACTCCTCGGCCGGCGGCAGGACGCCGAGCAGGCGCCGGACTTCGGGACATGGGAACTGAAGGTGGTCCCTTTGGTCCGGAACGCGCAGGGCCATCTCCAGGTGAAGGAGACCATGGCCATCACCATGATCGACCCGAAGAACGTCGCCGCGACACCGTTCGAGCACAGCCATCTCCTCGACAAGCTCCGCGCGCTCCTCGTCTGCGGACGTGAATGGGTGAACGACCGGGATGAGCGCTCAATCCTCCTCAAGGTCGGCGCCTTCGATCTCGCGGATGGCGAGACGTTCCGTCAGGTGCAGGCCGACTACGAACTCGTCAGGACCACGCTTCGCAAAGAGGGCCCCGGGGCGCTCAACGGCTGGATGGGCAATCTCGTGCAGCCACGGACAAAAGGCCCCGGAGGCGCCGTCCGCAGCCATGCATTCTACGCGCGCACCGCTTTCGTCGCGCGAATGCTGAAGCTGACCAGCCAGGACTGAGCGTCCGCTCAATGCGCGGGCGGCGCATCGCCCGGATGGTCGTCCACCACGTCCATGACCCGGACATTCTTCGCCGTGCGGCACGCTTCGACGCATTTCCGGATCTGGTCGGCGAGATTCAGGCGCACCGGGATGTAGTCCAGATGGACATCGGCCGTGGATGCGTCCGCCGTGAACATCTCGATGTTCTGGAGACCGAGCATCCGCAGCGTCAGCGGCTGGACGATCTTGAAATCGCGCACGCGGTAGAGTTCGAGCGTGTCCGTCACTTTTGTCAGGATTCCGGAAGTCGTCAGCAGCCGCTCCGAAGTGAGGTGATAGCCGGTCGTCTTCGTCTGAACCCATCGCCACAGCGCCCACAACGCCGCGACCGCGACGAGCGCGTAGATCCACAAGCCGACCCCTTTGTCCTCCAGCCATAGGTGCAATCCCACCGACACCGGCACACTGAGAATCAGCCAGATGAATGCCCCGCAGTTCTTCCATTGCGAGGAGGTCCCCTTCCAGATGGTTTCTTCGGGCATAGAAGTTCCGCATGTAGCGAGTGGCAGCCCCCGACGCCAGCAAGAACGCCGGTGACTTGCGTGAAACGGCCGGCTTGTTGGCGTCCGGAATTATGTCTTGTGCAGCACCGTTTCCGGGAGCAGTTTCTGAATCGCTTCGCCACTTCCCGTGAAGCCAACTCTCCCACCTCTCGGGCAGACATGCCAGCCGGCGCTGGACCGGAATTCTTCATGCCTCGAACGAACCCCCGATTCCCCGCACCGGACCGTGCATTCCCTCCCATGAAAACGATTCATCTCCTCCTCGCCCTGCTGCTTTTCGCGGCGAGTTCCTCCCTCGCAATTGACGCTTCGCTCGACGGCCGCATCACCGATTCCGCGACCGCCGCCGGGATCGAAGGCGCCACCATCATCATCGAGCCGGTCGCGCCCGGCGTGTCGCTCACGGCGGGGACGAATCCGTTCGGCTTTTATCGCAAGGAGCCGATCCCGCCGGCGGCTTACACGCTGAAGGTGCGACATGGCGCCTACCTCGATCACGACGAGGCGTTCACGCCGGTCTCGGGTGCGAAGGTGACGCGCAACATCGCGCTCACACCGCGCTATCCCGGCGTGACGACGTTCGACATTTTCGCGCAGACCTTCTGCACGCGCACGATGATGGAGCTGGGCAATGTGCCGATTCGCGTGCAGCGGTTCCTTTCGGAAAATGCGGCGGTGGTGGATGAGACGTTCAACCTCACGACGGATGCGAAGGGCGGGGCGAAGCTGCGCGGGGTGCGACCCGGCTGGTTCACGTTCCGTTTCAACGATCCCGCCGACGGCACGCAGCGGCCAAAATGGGACGCGCTCGACAAGCCGCAGCGCCGTTACCTCGACACGGCGCACGCCGCCGTCGCGCAACTCATGCCACAGGGGCAGACGTACAATTTCCGCGTCATCGGGCTCGACGCGCGCGACCCGGACATCGGCCCCGTGCCGCTCGACAAGGTGTATGCCGAGCTGACCGGTGTGCGCTACAAGCTGCCGCAGGGATTCCACTTCGGCGTGGATGACCCGGAGCCGTACGAGATCGTCGCGCTGCCCACGCGCACGGGTGAGACCGGGCCGAGCGGGACGCCGACTCCGGGCAATGGCTCGGGCCGCGTGCGCGAG
>JBEBGK010001025.1:0-1862 GCA_040081515.1 Chthoniobacteraceae bacterium | reverse complement strand
TGCTCCGAAGCGAAGGAACGGGCCGACAGATTGTCGGCCCCACATTGCCCGCCCGGAACCGGGGCGGTTTCAGAAATGTGGTAGCCGCGCCTCGTCAGAGCGCGGGCAGATCCACGGGCGCATCGAAAACGGAGAAAGCATCCCCGCGCTCTGACGAGACGCGGCTACGACGCTGGCTCCGACGCTCTCCGCGCGCAGGGCGTCAGGCACGCCAAACCCCATCCCTTCCCCTTGCGCCCTTCGCAGTCACCTCCCTCCCGGAGGGCGCGATCACTCGTTCTTCGGCGCCTCGCTCCCCTCGGGATTTTCCCGCTTCGGCACATTGACGCGGAAATCCGGCTTCGGCTTCGGGACGCGGAACTCCGGCTTCTTCGACCCATCCTCCGCGTCCGGCAACGGCGGCAGCTCCGAGCCGCCGAAAAGCGGGTCCGTCTGCAACACCGCGCGATTCGCGGAGCTCACCCCCGGCATACTCGTGCCGCTCGACGGCAGCGGCGGGAGGTTTTGAAAAGGATTCACCGACGCCAGGGTGGCCCGCGGTTTCTCGCGCGGCGGAGCGGGCGCGATCGTGTCATTCGCCACGAACCCCGGCTGCCCGTCCTCCGTCATCACCCGGCTGTATCCGTATTCCCGGCGCAGCATCACCACGCGCTCGCCCTGCTGCAGGATCGCATCCGCACCCGAAGTCTGCGCCGGCCCAAAGCGGAACACCTGCGTCTGCTTCGCCGTCACCATGTATTCCCCTTCCCCCTTCATCGAGTTCACCGCCTTGCAGCCAAAAAAAACTCCGGTGACTGCAATCACCATCATCACCCGCATGGGCAGTATTTTCCGGCAGTTGCTCACAAACGAATCATAGCACAACTCGTTCAGCTTAGCATCTCGCGCGGATCGGTCACCCGCCCGGTCAGCGCGCTCGCCGCCACCGTGTAGGGGCTGGCGAGGAACACCTGCGATTCCTTGTGCCCCATCCGCCCGGGGAAATTCCGGTTCGTCGCGCTGATGCATTTGAGCGCCTTCTCGTTCATCCGGCCGAACGTGTCCTGCGGCCCGCCGAGGCACGCGGCGCACGACGCATTCTCCGTCATCCGCACGCCCGCCTTTTCCAAGATGCTCCACACGCTGCTGCCGTTCCACTTCGTCTCCTTCAGTTCCGCCACGACCTTCGTCGTCGCCGGCACGCCGAACGTGTCGATCTTCACGCTCTTCCCATTCACCACGCGGGCGAATGCGAGGAAATCACTCGTCTTGCCGCCCGTGCACGAGCCGATGTAGGCCCGGTCGAGCTTCACGTCCGACATCTCCCGCGCGAGCTTGCGCTGGCCGGGATCGGGATGACACGCCACCGTGGGCTCCAGCTTCGAGAGATCGTAGGTCCTGTCGAAGACGAACTTCTGCTCGCGATCCGTCTCCACCGGCTCGAACGAAGCCTTCGTCCCGTTCTCCGCCACCCGCTCGCGCACATACGCGCCGGTCTTTTCATCGTAGGGAAAAATCGCGTTCTTCCCGCCGGCCTCGATCGCCATGTTCGCGATCGTCATCCGGTCATCCATGTCCATCGCATGCACGCCCGGCCCTTCCCATTGCATCGCCCGGTACGTCGCGCCGTCGAAGCCGATGTCGCCGATCACATGCAGGATCACATCCTTCGCCATCACGCCGGGCGCGAGTTCGCCCTCGCAGAAAAACCGCATCGTCTCCGGGATCTTCAGCAGGATCTTCCCCGTGCCCAGCACGAACCCCGCGTCCGTGTTCCCGATCCCCGTGGCGAACTGATTGAACGCCCCCGCCATGCACGTGTGCGAATCCGTCCCCACCAGCACCTCGCCCGGCCGCGTGTGACCCTTCCACGGCAGCGTCGT
>JBEBGK010001024.1:0-1865 GCA_040081515.1 Chthoniobacteraceae bacterium | reverse complement strand
CATCCAGCCATCGGCCACGGTCTGGGCGCCGGCGTGGCCGGGGGGAGCGTCGCTCGAGATCGTGCGCGACGATCCCACGATCCTGGCCCGGCTGGGGGCTGGATCGGACCTGCCGTCACGGATCGAGCGCATCTCCGACCGTGAGCTCGCCCTTGCGTTGAGCGGAGGAGGTGAATCGGTGGGCGTGATCAGAACCGCGGGGAGTGTTCGAGTGATCGAGAACAGGTGAACCACGGGCGTCGGCCTTGAACACGCCCTGGTGCTCGAGCCGGGGCGGCCATTCCCACCATTTCAAGCGGTTCGGGGTGACGTCGGCGTCGCCGCGGCGCATCAATGGTCTCTAGACTCTCTGCCTAACCGACCCGGGGTGCGGGGGGTGCGGGCGAGAGAGCCTTTCAAGGACCATTCATGCTCAAGCCTTTCGAGCGCGCAAGCGACTATGTGCCCGACACTCTGGACGCGACCAAGTGGGACCAGCTCGCGCCGCTGTACCGGGCCCTGATCGAACGGACGCTCACCTGCAAGAACTGCCTCGAGCGACTGATCCTCGACCGCAGCGAGCTGGATGCCGCGGCGAGCGAGGCGGGGAGCACGCTGCACATCAACATGACCTGCCACACCGACGACGCCGTGGTGAAGGCGGCGTACATGGGGTTCGTCGAGAACGTCCTCCCGAGCTTGAAGGAGGCGGGATTCGAGCTCGACAAGAAGATCGCGGGAAGCCCGTTTGCAAAGGAGCTCGACCAGGAGCGTTACGGCGTGCTCCTCCGCGACACCAGGGCCGCGGTCGAGCTCTTCCGCCCTGAGAATGTCCCGCTCGAGACGGAGATCACCAAGCTCGAGACCAAATACAGCGAGGTATGCGGGGCAATGACCGTGAAGTTACGTGGCGAGGAGAAGACGCTCCCGCAGATGGCGCGTTACCAGGAGGAGACCGATCGGACCGTCCGCGAGGAGGCGTGGCGGGTCGTGGCCGAGCGCCGCTACCAGGAACGGGCGACGATGGACGACATCTACGACCAGCTCCTGGCGCTGCGCCAAAAGGTGGCCGTGAACGCGGGGTTCGCCAACTACCGCGACTGGGCGTTCAAAGCCAAGCGCCGGTTCGACTACACGCCCGCCGATTGCGAGAGCTTTGCCAAAGGGTGCGAGCAGCACATCGTGCCAGCTTTGCGCAAGCTCAATGAGCAGCGCCGCGCGGCGCTGGGGCTCGAGAAGCTCCGCCCGTGGGACCTGGCCGTTGACGCCAAGGGCCGGCCGCCGCTGCGGCCGTTCATCAACGCCAACGACCTGGTGGAGCGGACGTCACGGGTTTTCCGCCGCATGGACCCGACTCCGGGCGGCCTGGCCGACATGTTCGATTCGCTCCGCACACCCCCGCCGGGTGTGAGCTGCCTCGACCTGGAATCACGCAAGGGTAAAGCGCCCGGCGGCTATCAGGCGGGGCGGGACCGCATCCGCGTGCCGTTCATCTTCATGAATGCCGCGGGCGTGCAGCGCGACGTCGAGACCATGGTGCACGAGGCTGGGCACGCGTTCCACTCGCTGCTCTGTCGGACGGACCCGATCGTCGCGTACCGCAGCGATATCCCGCTTGAGTTCTGCGAGGTCGCGTCGATGAGCATGGAGCTCACGAGCTACCCGTTCCTGGACGAGTACTTCAGCCCGGCCGATGCGGACCGGGCCCGGCGGGTCCACCTCGAGCAGCCGGGCCCGCAGGTCCTCGATCTCCTGGGCGCCCTCGCCGCCCTCGCCGAGCTCCTCCCGGATCGCCTTCAGTTGCTCCTGCACTTCGGGCGTCTGCTCGGCAGGCTCGATGTAATACTCCATGTGCTGCCGCAACGCTGACTGAGGATAAGTCGCCA
>JBEBGK010001023.1:0-1866 GCA_040081515.1 Chthoniobacteraceae bacterium | reverse complement strand
CCACGCGATGTACGGCGCGCAATTCCGCCCGCAGGACATGGCGCATCCGGCGCTCAGTCTCGCCACCTATCCGCCCGATCACGCCGAAATCGCGTTGGTGCCGCCCACTTCCGCGGTGTAGCCACGGAGCCGATGCTCACCGTCTTCCATCATCCCGGGTTCGCCGCGCCGATCGGAGAACACATCATGCCGATGCGGAAATTCGCGCTCGTCGCGGATGCTGTGCGCAGCATGTCGGAAGTTGGGATCGTCGAACCCGCGCCCGTCACGGAGACTGATCTGCTGCACGTCCACACACCCGAGTACGTCGCTGCGATTCGCACTGGCGAACCACGCGCGCTCGCGGAGTCACAGGAATTCCCGTGGTCCCCGGAACTCTACCCGAGCGTCTGCCTCACGAGCGGCGGTTGCCTCGCCGCCGCACGCCAAGCGCTCCGGGACGGCGTGAGCGCCGCGCTCGCGAGCGGCTTCCACCACGCGTGCGCCGACCACGGCGAAGGCTTCTGCACTTTCAACGGCCTCGTCGTCGCGGCCGAGGCGCTGAGGATCTCGGGCGAAGCCGCGCGCATCGCCGTGCTCGACATGGACCTCCACTACGGCAACGGCACCGCGCAACTCGCTGCGACCCGCCCGTGGATGTTCGCGGTCAGCATCTACGGCAATGACTACTGGGCCAATGTCCCCTACCGCGACGTCACCGTGCGTCATCACGAGGACGGTGCCAATCACCGCTCGCACGCGCTCCCCTCCGGCTGTGACCGCGCCACCATGTTGCGCATCCTCGACTCCGCATTACCGGACATCGCCGCGTGCAAACCCGATCTCCTGCTCTACCAGGCCGGTGCTGATCCCTATCGCGAGGATCCCTATTCTCCGCTCGCGCTGGATCACGACGATCTGCGCGCACGCGACCGCCGCGTCTTCGAGTTTGCGCGTTGTGAACGCATCCCCATCGTGTGGGTCCTCGCCGGCGGCTATACGCGCGACATCAGCAAGATCGTCCGCGTCCACACCGGCACATTCGCAGCGTGGCGGGAGGTGTGGAGCTAGGCCCGCAGCGGCGACCTCACACGAACGAATCCGCCATTTTCTCCCGTCCAAAAGGCGTATGCTTGACCCATGACCACGCCATCTCCCGCATCGCCCCGCTCCTGGCGAAATCGCTCCCCGGGCGATCTCTCGATCGAGCTGCCGGAAATTCACGCCACGGATGTGAAGCCCGCGCTCGCGGCAGCCGCCGGTGCCGCCGCTTCGTGGCGCGGGACTCCGCTGGACAAACGAATCGAATCGCTGCGCGCCGCGCAATCCGCCTTGAACAGCGCCAGGGACGAACTCGCCCGCGGCATCGCACTCGAGACCGGCAAGCCCCTCACCGAATCGCTCGGTGAAATCGGCGCGGTGATCGCAAAGATCGATCTCACCGTGCAGGATGCCCTCGCCCACCTCGCGGGGCGGACGATCACCGACGGCCCGCATCCGTCGAAAGTGCGCCAGCTTCCACGCGGACCCGCCGTGGTGATCGCGCCGTTCAACTTCCCGCTCCACCTCGGCCACGGCGCCACCGTCGCTCACCTGCTTGCAGGCAATCCCGTCATCTTCAAGCCATCGCCCCTCGCCGCCAACGTCGCGGCGCGCTATGCGGAACTCATGGCCGCCGCGCTGCCGCACGGCGTGTTCACCCTCGTGCAAGGCAGCGCGGACGAAGCCCTCGCCCTCGCCCGTGACACGCGCACGCGTGCCGTGTGTTTCACCGGCAGCGTCGCGGCCGGCCGCGCGCTCGCGCTCGAACTCGCCGCGGATTTCTCCAAGGAACTCGCGCTCGAACTGGGCGGACGCAACGCCACGATCGTCTGCGCGGACGCAGAC
>JBEBGK010001022.1:0-1871 GCA_040081515.1 Chthoniobacteraceae bacterium | reverse complement strand
GGGATAGAAGGCTCGCATGGCGGGAGAACGCGCTGACATGGATCATTACGAAAGGCTCGGGCTCGACCGGCGCTGCACCACCGCGGAGATCCGTGCCGCATACCGGGCGCTTTCGAAGAAGCATCACCCGGACGTGAATCCGGACTCGCCCGAGGCGGTGGCCCGGACGCAGGCCCTGAATGAGGCGCACGAGACGCTCGGCGACACGGCGCGACGGCGCGCTTACGATCGGGAACTGAATGGAGCGGCGGCGCCTTCGGAACGGGGCACTGCGCGGATCGAGCGGAACATTTCCCAGGATGTGCGGCTGCGCGCGGAGGATTTCCTGCGGGGCACGACGCTGGCGGTTCGCGTGAGTGATCCTGCAAATCCGTTCGGGGTGGAGATTTTCGATCTCGTCGTTCCTCCAGGGACTGCGCCGGGTGCGCGGTTCCGGCTGCCGCGCGCGGAGCCGTTCGCGGGAGGGACGGTGACGGTGCGGGTGAAGGCGGCACCCGGGTTCCGATTCAAGGTGAGCGGCTCGGATTTGCGCTGCGATCTGCGGATCAGTGCGGCGCGCGCCGGGCACGGCGGCACGGAGATGATTCAGGGGATCAATGGCAACATGCTCCGCGTGCAAATCCCCGCCGGGGTGGGCCGCGGCGCGGTGGTGCGAATCCCGAATGAAGGCTTGCCGAAGCCGCGAGGCGGCCGGGGCGATTTGCTCGTTCGCGTCACGTACCGGCCGGATGTGCGCATCTCGCGCAAATCCGGGCGTTGAGAATCAGGCGCGGCTTTCCCTCTTGTTCATTGTCCTGCTCATGCTCCGTCTCAAAAACGGAGCAAGAGCATGAGCAGGACAAAGAAGGAAGAAGGACGCGCCGCAGCCAGATCAACGGCCTCCTAAACGGAGCCCGTCGTGGCGTCGGGCGCAGCCGGGGTGGCTGGCGCATCCTTGCGGCGCAGCTTCTCGGCCTTCTTCGCTTTCTTGTCCATTTCGCGCTTCCGCTTTTCAAACTGGTAGTTGGGTTTTGGCATGATCGTTGGTCACACAGTCCCATCACGAGGCGCTTCTGGCCAGCGTCAATTGCAATGCCGCACGCTGGTGGGGGCCGATTTCTGGAAAGACGGCGTGACGTGATTTGCCGCGGTCCCCTACTCTCCCCGGCATGCGTGGCTTCCTGCTGCTCTTCCTTTTCCTCTGTGCCTCCCCGGCGCTGCGCGCGATCCATCTAATCGCACCCCCGGCGATCGAGGCCACGGCGCCGGGTGAAACGGTCGTGCGCTGGAAAATCGACAGCCCCGCCGGTGGCAGGGTGCGCTACGGACTCTCCGCGGAGAAGCTCGACCAGACGGCGTCCGACGGCGTCGGGACGGAACACGCGGTGACGCTGCGCGGATTGCAGCCGGGCACGCGGTATTTTTTCAGCATCGGCACGGCGCGGACTCCGCTCACGACGGGATCCTTCGTCGCCGGCAAGGCGGGCGCGGCACCGGAGGAAAGGCCGACGGTGCTGGAGAAAATCGCGCGCGCCATCACGAAGCCACCGGAGACGAGTCCGCCACCCGCGCCGAAACCGGTCGTGCGGGATGCGCCGGCGACGAGGCTCACGTGGGGCAACATGCCGTCGTTGCAGGATCATTTCGACCGGCATGGCGGCGACTTCGGCGCGAAATCGCCGGATGACTACGCGGCGCAGGCGTGGCGTTTCCGCGAACGCGCCGTGGCGGAACGTCTGCCGATGAAGCTCGATACCGACGGCACCTTGCGCGTTTGGGAGGGCAAAACTGGCACCTTCGCCGCCTACAACCGCGACGGCAGCACGAAGACCTACTTCAAGCCCGGCAGTCCCGACTACTTCGCGCGACAGCCCGGACGCATCGTGAAACTC
>JBEBGK010001021.1:0-1871 GCA_040081515.1 Chthoniobacteraceae bacterium | reverse complement strand
TGAGCAGCACCGCGAGGAGAATTCGTCCCACGAGCCCGCCCATTTCCTGACGGAACTGCACGGTATCGGCCATCTTCTTCACCTCGTCGTTGGCGGGCTTCTGCTTGCCGAAGTTTTCTTTGATTTTCCCGATGATCGCCTTGCGCTCCGGCGAGGCTGCCGCAGCGGCGCCGAGCTTCTGGTCAAGGTCGTTCAGTTCCTTGTTCAGGGTGTCCGCTTCCTTGCGCAGAGGGACGAGCGACTTTGCCTGCTCCTTCAGCTCCGGCAGGCCGGGCGTGACACGCGCGACAGTGACTTGAAGCGCACCAAATGCGATGCCGTACGCGCACGCGGAAAGAATCGCCGTGACGATGGTCACGCGGCGCAGTTCCGGCGCGAAGATCGCAGCGAAGCTCGGGCGTTTCAGCGAACCGGACGCGCGGCGATCCTTCCACACCTGGCTCTCGGGAACGAAAGGCAGCAGCATCGCGATCGGGATCGCAGGGAGGATGCCGGTCATCAGCAGATACCGCCACGAAGTGGGGTCTGTCGCGCCGAGACCGACCGGCAGTCCCCAGTGCGGCAGATCCTTGCCGTGCGAGGAAATCCAGATGCTCACCGCAGTGACGGCGACGCCGCCGAGCGATGCAAAGGCCTGGGTGATGCCGAGCCAGCGTTCCTTTTGCTTTTTATCCGGGAAGACCTCTGCGAGCCAGGTGATCGCAGCGACGAATTCCACGCACACGCCGATGAAGGTCGCGCTACGGAAGAAGATGAACGTCGGCAGCGAGGTCGCATACGCCGCGCAGAATGGCGACAGTGAGTACACAAAGATGCTGATCGCCATGATCCGCTTGCGCCCGAACCGGTCCACAAGCCAGCCGCCGAACAGGCCGAACACGCCGCCGCACAGCGCGGCGATCCACAGTAGCCGCCCGACCCACTCGGTCACGAGCGGGTTGTTGAGCGGCACTTTCAGCAGTTCCGCGATCGCCGGCGCAGCGACCAGCGGGGTCATCAGCAGCTCGTAGGTGTCGAAGAGAAACCCGATCGAGGCGATGACGATGATCAGCCACTGGGTCGTGGTGAAGGCAGGGCTCGGGTTCTTGTTCATTGGCAAAATCAGGTTTTCGGCAGGGTGAAACCGTCGTCGGCCGCCGCGCGCGCAATCGCAAGAACGGTCGGCTTCGCGCGTTCATACGCATCGCGCAGCTCGATACAATCGGGAATCACCGCATCGCGGAACGCATCTTCGATTTGCAGAATGGCCACGCGATCATGGCGGATCATGAAGTCCACATCCTGCATGTCCTGCTCGTCATTGCCGCGCATCATTTTCGTGAGGATCAAATCGATCGTCGCAGGGCGAAAGAGGCGCAGGTGCTTCAAGGGCGGACGGAGCACGGGCAGGATCTCACTTTCCCACCGGCGGCGGAGGAAGACCTGCCGCTCGCCGAAGATGTGCGTCATATAGAGACCGTCGCGGTCGAGTTGCACATTCACCGCAGCCTGCGAATCCCAAAATTGATCATCGGCGTCGAGCGACTGCGTCTGTGAGTCCCGGAGGATCACGTCCACATCGAGGGAGTTCGCGACCGCGCTTGGCGGATTTGTGAATCCGAGCGCGATGGCAGCACGCCCGTAGATGACCAGCGAAACCTCGTGATCGAGGATCGAGTCCAGTGTACAGACGATGCGCTCGGCGTTTATCATGCCGCGACTTTTTTCTGCTGCGGGCGCTCCCATTGCGTCACGATCTTCGGCCCCACGCCGCGCACGTAGCCTGTCGTCGAAACAAACCGCGTCGGATGCGGCAACACGCCTTCCTTCGGTGCTGATGAAGGCGGAAGGATGGCAAGCAATCTTCCCCAAAACGGGCTCTCAGGCTCAAA
>JBEBGK010001020.1:0-1873 GCA_040081515.1 Chthoniobacteraceae bacterium | reverse complement strand
TCCGAGAATCCTTCGCAGCGCGTTGGACGTTGGACGTTCGACGTTGGACGTTGGACGTTTCCAGCCGCACCGCTCGCGCCTGCGGGTTCAGTCGCTCGCCGTTGCACGACGGACACGGCACGGCCTCGCCTTCCTCGAGCGACTCGCCCTGACGCTCGATGTCCATTTCCTGCTCGAGCGCGGTCTCCAGACGCGGATTTACGTAATGTTTCCACACCTCGCCGAAGCCGCGGCACTCGGCGCACCAGCCGTGCGGAGAATTGAACGAGAAGAGCCGCGGATCGAGCTCCTCAAATGAGAGGCCGCACTCGGGGCACGTCTGCTCGGTGCTGAGGATGGTGCCGCGGTTCTTCGCATCGAGCACGCGGATGGTGCCGCGTCCGATGGTGAGCGCGCTTTTCACCAGCTCCGCGAGGCGCCGCCGCCGAGGGCCGCGGGTGTCGGCCGGCGTGCGTTCGCCGACGAGCACCTCGATGGTGTGCTCGCGGAAGCGCTCCAGCTTTGTGAACTCGTCCACTCGCACGAGCTTCCCATCCACCAGCAGCGTCTCGAAGCCCTGGCGTCGCGCCCACTTCGCCACGTCGGTGTGAAAGCCCTTGCGTGCCTTTACGAGCGTGGCGAAGACGCGCACTCGGCCCTTCTTTGCAAAAGCCTCGACGCGACGCGTGACTGCGGCCGCGGTCTGGGACTCGACCGCGCAACCGCAATCCGGGCAGTGCTGCACGCCGAGCTTTGAGAAAAGCAGACGCAGGAAATGATAGACCTCGGTGACCGTGGCGACGGTCGATTTTCCACCGCCGCGCGTGACGCGTTGCTCGATGGCGACGCTCGGCGGCAGGCCGGTGATGCGATCCACGTCGGGCTTTTCGAGCTGCTCCACGAACTGCCGCGCGTAGGGCGACATCACGTCGAGGAAACGGCGCTGGCCCTCGGCGAAGAGGAGATCGAATGCGAGCGTACTCTTCCCCGAACCGCTGAGGCCCGTGATGACGACGAGCTGATCGCGCGGGATGGAGAGGGTGATGTTCTTCAGGTTGTGTTCGCGCGCGCCGAAGATACCGATGCCAGATGCAGACAAGGCGCCTTGGAGCGCGGTGGCAACGACACCGCTTTCGGATGCGCCGGAGGCGCGCGGTGATTCTTCTGCGACGCGTGCAGTTTGTTCGTCGTCCCCCGCCGCGTCGCTCCGCTTCTGCCAATGCGGCATCTCGCTATCGCTTGCCGCCTCACTCCAAGGTCGCGCGTCGTGGGTTCCGCGCAAAATGTCGCGCAAGTAGCGTCCGGTGTGCGATTCCTCGACGGTCGCGACTTCCTCGGGCGTACCGGCTGCGACGAGCATTCCGCCGTCCGTCCCGGCCTCGGGGCCGAGATCGATTACGTGGTCGGCACACTTGATGACTTCGAGATTGTGCTCGATGACGAGGAGCGAATTCCCCTGCTCCACGAGGCGGTCGAAGACTTTCACGAGCATCGCGACGTCGTCGAAATGCAGGCCGGTCGTCGGCTCGTCGAGGATGAGCAGCGTCGTGGCGCGGACACTCTTGTCCGCAGCGCCATCCGTGCGGACAGAACTGTCCGAATCACGGCTGGTGAGCCGCTCGACGAGCTTGAGCCGCTGGCTCTCTCCGCCGCTGAGCGTGTTCAACGGCTGGCCGAGGCGGATGTATCCCAGGCCGACTTCCTCGAGCACGCGCAGCGGCGAGGCGATGCGCTTCGAGCCATGCTTTTCGAAAAACTTCACGGCCTCGGTGACAGTGAGCTCCAGCACTTCGTGGATGCTTTTGCCGTCGAGACGAATCTTTAGCACATGCGGCTGGTAGCGGCGGCCTTCGCACTCGGGGCAGCGTACAAAGACGTCACTGAGGAACTGCAT
>JBEBGK010001019.1:0-1874 GCA_040081515.1 Chthoniobacteraceae bacterium | reverse complement strand
ACCGAATTATGGTTCCCGAGCGAGGATCACAGTGCCGCAGCCTATGCCTCCGAAGATTATCTGGCGCGCGTGCGCCCCGACGAGAAGGTCTTCGCGGCGACCGGCAGTTCCAACGTCATGTTGTGCGAGGAGCGCCCGATATGGTCCGCACCGATCGAGGAGGGCGAGAATCCGGACCTGCAATGGGCACGGGGACCGCGCATTCGCCTGTTCGTGTGTCGAGTTCCGCACGCGCGCTATTCGGCGGCAGAGTTGCAGGAGGGATGGCGGACGGCCGTCAACGGCATGTGCGACATGCCGTTCTTCAAGGCGGAAGTCCGCGGCTATTTGCAGTCGCTGGTGCTCCCCGGCAAGGTCGCGGACTTAGCGCAGGCGGCGGGTAATCCTATCGCGCTGGTCGAGGAATTCACCTTCGACACGGTTGATGCGGCGGTTCGTTTCTGGCCTGCGGCGCTCAATGATCCCGAATTGCGCACGATCTGGGATCATTGGACCGACCTGTCGGATCTGCAGGTGTTTCTCGCCCGCGGTCACTTGGTTTTCGAATAGCATGGCTCCGGAGGGTCGTTAGTGATCTGCCGCAGGGCAGGGTGGGTATTGCACCCTTGAGACCGTCGATGTGACGTTCATTGCCCAATGCGCGATGCAGGGTTACCCATCCAGCAATGGCGGGATGGCACGGCGATCCTCAAAATCCCGCCAAATAATAGAAATTCGACTGGAGAGGTTTGGCCATGAAGATGATCTTGGATCCGGTGCCAAAAACCCGAGAGTTGAAGGTGCACAACGATCTGTTGGGAAACCGGGCGGCGTTGGATGAGGCATGGGAACGCGACGGCTATTGGTTCTTCCGGAATGTGCTCGACAAGGATGCGGTTGGCCGCCTGCGCCGGGTCTATGTTCGGGAGCTCGAGAAGCAGGGGGTGATCGCTCCGGTCGGTAGCGCACCAACCGACCGCAGTGTCCGCTATAACGGCGCGAGCCTCGACGATTTTCCGCCCCATATGGGACCCTTGAACGGCAGTAGTGCCTGGCAGGACTTTGTCGCGGAAAGGCCCATCCACGACTTCTTTGCCAAGGTGCTCGACGACGAGCCCCATTGGGTGCCGATCGTCGAATATCGCGCGACCCCGCCCGCCGCAGATCGCCAGCGCACGATCGTCGGCATCCACCAGGACGGGCCGATGAGCGCTGGCATTCCATTCCGGATCTGCTGGGTCCCGCTCGCGGAGATCGACGCCGATATCGGCGGTATGATCTTTGCCGAGGGGCTTACCGACAGGATACATCGGGCACCGGCGATCGATGCCTTGGGAACGAAGTCGTTCATTCCGCTCGAGCAGTTGCCGGCGGATTGCTGGCGGCACACGACCTACCAGGCTGGCGACCTGCTCATGGTGCACAGTTGGACGCCCCATAGCGGCATCAGAAATGTCTCGGACCGGTTTCGCATGTCGATAGACCTGAGGGTCATCGGCAGCCGGGAAATCCTTCCGATCATTGGCGATGTGGCATCGATCGCGGTGGACCGCGTCGAGATTCGCGACGTCAACGGTAAGGTCACCGCCCTTCGGATCGGCCCCAACACCTTCGTACGCAATGCGGGGCCGGATGGGGTTTCTGAACATAGTGGCGAGGAGATATTGACCGCCTATCCGCCTGGGACGCCTGCCGTGGTCGGACACGACGGCAAGGGCTTGGCGATGGTGATCCGTCCGCCTGCCGGGATCGGGTCCGAAACTCCCAGCCTTCTGTATTACGGGCGGTGAAACTCGACGGATGCGGTGGCACCGCTGCCGGGCGTGACCTTCCACGATCTCTACGAGCGCTACCCGGACTTCTTCATTGATGCGAAGGCGGAGCAGACGCTGCTG
>JBEBGK010001018.1:0-1875 GCA_040081515.1 Chthoniobacteraceae bacterium | reverse complement strand
GAAGCTGGTTTGTTGGTTCATGCTCCTCTTGGACGCTCCAACACTGCCTCTGGTTTCATCATTCCGCGCGTCGCGCGATTAAATCAGCGTTTCCCTAAGGAATCACTGATTTAACACCGCAGAGATGGGAAGACCGCAGAGGCTTGAATTTGAAGAGCTTTCTCTGCGGTCTTCCCATCTCTGCGGTGCAACTTTATTCAGCGCATTCCTAAGAAACCTTCGGTGCCGGTGCCGGTGCCGGTGCCGGTGCGGGGGCGTGTGGGGCTGGAGCGCCACCCTTCTCCGGGGTGATTTGCGCCTTGCCGACAAAAGTCGCGCCTTCACCCATCACGAGCCGGTTGGCCGTCAGGTTGCCGAGCAGTTGCGCGGAACTCTTGATGTCGCACTTGCCGCTCACCTTCACGTCGCCTTTCACCGTGCCGTGCAGGGTGAGCGCGTCTCCTTCGATGCTTCCGGTGACGCTGGCGCCGGGGTCCACCGTCAGGTTCGGCCCCTTGATGCTCCCGCCGGTCAGTTGGCCGCCGAAGTTCAGTTCGCCTTTGAAAGTCAGGGTTCCGTGGATTTCGACGTCGTTTTGGACAGTGCTGCTCATGGGTTTGGGATGGGTGATGGGTTGGTCGTTGACCGGGAGGTTACCCGGAGCCCGGCAGCTCACCCGCAGGACGGGCAAATATCGGAGAATGAGCAAATTGTGACAGGCACAGACCGATGGCCAGACAAAACTCGCGCGAGTTTCGGCGACCCCGCCGGCCTGCCTTCCGGAGGGGGCGCCAAGGGTCCAAGGGGAGGGCGTCCCGATGCGTACAATGGGACAAGTTCCGAGTCTGTGCTCGACTATCGGCCCAAATGTGTTATGTCTAAGGAATGAAACTAAATTTCAGTTTTTCACTTCGGGGTCCTGATCGGGTAGCTGAGGAAATCGCGACGGTGCTTTCCAAGAATCGGGCGCTGGAGTTTAAGTCGCTCTTCGACATCGTCCATGCCAACCTCCGGTCGCGGGATCTCGCGCGGGGAGGGGAGGAAATGCTCCGGCTTCGTGCTTACGAGAAACTGCAGAACCTGGTCCAGGCAGGCATCGTGAAGAAGGAAGGCAAGGAGTACACCGGCGTGCGCAAGGCGCTGACGGTGTTTTTCAAGACAGCCGCCGAATTCAATGCGCGTTTTGCCGCCGGTGAGCACTGCCGGCCGCCTTTCAAGCCGGGAGTCCTTCAGACCAAGACGCTGTCCCCGGTCGTGCCCGGGAACGGGAAGAGCCCTTCGCTGAAGACCGTTTCGCGGGTTGCCAAGGTCGCAAAGCCGAAGGCGGTGGCGCGAAAGGCGACGAAGGCGCCCGCAAAAGCCGGCACTCGCGTGCGGAAGGCCGCCGCCCACGCCCGGTAAGGCGTTCGGTACATTTTTCCGGCTGCGCTGTTCATCCGGGTGAACAGCGATCGTTGAAACCGTCATTTTGCCTTCGGTCTCGCGCGATACCGCTCCGCGAGACGCGTGTGGCGGCTTTCGAGGGATTGTTCAGCGCCGGAGATCCAGAGCCGTTTCACTTCCGGCGATGTTTGTCGTTAGCTGGAAGATGTCGCCGTCGGTGACGACCACGTTAGCCATCTTGCCCTTTTCGAGGGAGCCGAGCTTGTCGCCCACGCCGTGGAGCTGCGCGGGAATGAGCGTGATCGCGGCGAGCGCGGCATCGGGTGGGAGACCGAAGGCGGCGGCTTGCGCGGCGATGTAGGGAAGGTTGCGCTGCCCGGAGGCGCTGGCGCGCTCGAGGCCTTCGCTGATGGCCACGGTGACGCCGGCCTTGTGCAGCACGGCGGGCGCGGAGAAATGCACGTCGTAGGCGTCGGAGGCGCGCTCGGGCAGCGCGAAGACTTCGCTGTAGAT
>JBEBGK010001017.1:0-1875 GCA_040081515.1 Chthoniobacteraceae bacterium | reverse complement strand
CGCTCTGATGCCAACCAAGCCTCTACTAAAACAATTCCGCGACCTAGCGCCCTCCGATTTCGTCACACATCCAGTCTGGGTTGGTTGCCACACCCTCGACTACGACGAGCCGTGGTATGACGACACCGACGAGGAGACTTTCCGGCCGTGGTCAGACGCCATTCCAATCGAACCGGGTGCCGAAATGTTTTTAGTGCGCGCATCGCTCACACTCGCTGACGGGACCATTCTACCGGGATTCGTCACTCCGCAACCCGACGCAGCGGACGCAGGACTCGGCATGACCCAGCCGCAACTATTCTCTCCCGATGGCCGCGGATTTTCATTTTGGTATGGCATCTCGACGCCCGATTCCGCCGAGAAGCGCGCTCTTTACGCCGCATTGTCCAAGTCGCCCGAAGCTGTCTTTCCAATCACCTGTTCGGCCGCGCCCGATTTCACCCGAGGTGGTCTGACGATTTCCATTCCGGGCTTTTGTTCGTATGGCCCAGACCACGAGACAATCGTCGTTCAGCAATGAGAACGTCGCCTAACCATGCGCTGCAGCGAACCGCTCCGTGCGTCACGGCACCTGCTTCCACCGCCACCTTGCCGCCCACCATGCAGGTGCCGCGCCGCACTCCGCGGTCGCTGAGCTTGGGGTCGTTAGGCGATTCCACACGTCTCCCGTGAATGCGAAAACCCACCAACCGTGAACATCCCGCAACTCGGCCCGTTACATCCTGATTCGCGTATTCCCGAGTGGCTCGTATCCGAGCCGGTTAGCGTTCCTTACTTCGATGGGCAGCAACTGACATTCACCTTGGATGGTATGACCGAGGCGGACGCCGGAGATGTGCAGAGTGCCGTCGAGGCATTTCTAGCCTTGGGTTCCGATGCACGGTTGGCCGCCAGTCAGTTTGTCTTCCAGAACTACCGCCGCATGGTTGACGCAGTTGGCGACGATGATATTGGCTTCCGCGTCGCAGGTGCCGAGGGTATTTGGGCGCACGTTCATCCGTCCGAGATATTCGTTTCCCGCCGGCCCCGTCGTGACCATCTCATTTACATTCAGATTACCGCAGAGTGCGATTGGGAGCGGGAGCACGGCCTCCAAATCGTCTATCGTCGCGGCAACGAGTTATCACGCGTCAGCGACCAAGACGGGCATCTTACACACACCGATGCGTATGACATTCCTGAAGACCAAGACAGAATCGCCTAACCATGCGCTGCAGCGAACGGGCGCGGCTGTCACGCCCGCTGCTTCCTGCCTCCGCCTTTCCCCCACCACGCAGCGGTCGCGCCAGCCGCGCCCGTCGCTGAGCTTGGGGTCGTTAGGCGCTTCCCCGTTTGCCTCGTGAACACAGCCGCCACAAAGCAAAGTTTCTACGTCGCACCCTTCTCGTTCGACGGCGAGTTCTTTGGCCTTGCCGAGTGGGACATCGCAAAGCTCTCCGCTCGTTGGCTGGGCTTTTGTCGAGATTTGCTCTCCAGTCACGGCCCCATCTTCACTACGACGCTTCCAGGACCATTGCATCGCATCGGGCTCCGCTTCACCTCCGCGCAGGGTGCGGCCCTAGCGACCTTCTCATTTGACGGCATTCCAGTAGCATCATCAGCACTGTTGCGTGGCGAAGCTCCCGAGGCAGAGCGCGAGTTACTCACGATGTTCCTCCAGTCCGCCCGCCAGCTAGACATTGTTCGCACCAGCCAGAACGATTCAGAACCGTTTGCGGAGGTTCTCGGTATTCGCGAGCGCCCCCTTCACGCCGTCATCACCTTCGGAGGCGGAGCCGATGCCGACACCATCCCCGAACTCGGAACACACTTAGCCGCAGCTTTCTTGTATGACGAACGCGCCTAACCATGCGCTGCAGCGAACTGCTCCGGGCG
>JBEBGK010000141.1:0-7455 GCA_040081515.1 Chthoniobacteraceae bacterium | reverse complement strand
GTTCAGGTTCTGACACGCCACCTCCACAGGAACGTGACCTACCAGGCCATCGAGTTCGGCCGACGGGCGCGGATTCCCAAGCCACCGGAACGCGTCCTCTCCAGCCATTACGGCGACTGCAAGGATCAAGCCCTCCTGCTGCACCAGCTCCTCTCCGCGGCGGGCATCCCCTCGTTCCTGGCACTCATCCACAGCGGCACAGAGACCCAGCCTGCATTGCCATCGCTCGACCAGTTCAACCACATGATCGTCCGCGTCCCGGGATTGAAGGCGGGCTTCGTCGATCCCACCGTGAAACATTTCCCGGCGGGAACGCTCCCCCCGGAGTTGTTCAAACGGCAGGCCCTCGTGCTCGACCCGGAGAAACCCCGCCTCGAATCCATGCCGGATCGCGCACTTTTCCCGGCCGATCAAATGACGTTCACGCGCGACATCACCGTGACCACCGCAGGCGAATCACTCGTGCAGGAGACCTTCCGTCTCGCCGGATACACCGCGGCATGGATGCGATTCTGGCTCTCGGAGATCCAGCCGGCGGAGCGCCTCGCCGCCGTGCAGCGCCTCCTCCCGAACGCGCGCTGGCACCTCGATGATTTCGCAATCGACGCTCTCGAGGAGGACGACGCGGATCTCCTGCTCAGGTTGCGCTACTCCATTCCGCCCCCCGCCTCGGCATCCCCCGCGCTGGCCAGCGTGGCCGTGGCGGCACTCTGGGAGCAGGACTACATCACCCCTCCATTCCTCAAGGAACGCCGGAATCCGTTTGAGCTTCTCCATCCGTTGAAAGTGGAAAGCCGCATCAATCTCCAGTTGCCACGAGAGCCGGCCGCCGCCGCCCTTCGCGCCTTTTCCCGCAGCGGCAAATCGGAATTCTGCCAGTGGACCACCCGCGCAGAACCCGCACCGGGGAAGGACAACACGATCGCGCTCTCGTTCCAATTCGAAGGTGCATCGGGAATGTTCCCGGCATCGCGCTATCCCGAATGGCAATCGGCATGGAGCGCCGCGGTCGAGGCGTGGCAGAGCCCGATTCAGCTCAAATAGGATCGGCCCGTCACAAGACGGCACGCAGTTCCGACAGGAAGCGCCGGTTCTGCTCCATCGTGCCAATGCTCACGCGGATCCATTCGGGGAGGCCGTAGGCATTCATGTCGCGGATGATGACGCCCTTCTTCATCAACGCCTCGAAGACCGCCTTGCCGCTCCCGACACGGACGAGGACGAAGTTCGCGTGGCTCGGGACGAATTCGAGGCCGAGCGCGGCGAACTCCTTCTGCATCCAGTCGCGGCCCTCGATGGTAAGGTCGCGCGTCTTGCGCTGGTGTTCCTCGTCCAGAATGCCGGCGAGCGCGCCGGCCTGCGCGATGCCGTTGGCATTGAAGGGCTGGCGCGTCTTTTGCAGGATGTCGATGAGTTCCTTGTGCGCGAGTCCGTAGCCGATGCGGAGATTTGCGAGGCCCTGAATTTTCGAAAAGGTGCGCAGGACGACGACGTTGCGGCCCTCGCGGACGTACTTCACCACGTCGGGCGGGTTCGGCAGGAATTCGTAATACGCCTCGTCGAATACGACGATGACGTGCGGCGGCACCTCCGCCATGAAACGATCGATCTCCCCCTGAGACACCAGCGTGCCGGTGGGGTTGTTCGGATTCGCGATGAATACCTCCTTCGTCTTCGGCGTGATGGCGGCGAGCATGGCCTCGAGGTCGTGCGCAAAATTCGGGTCGGGCACCTCGATGGTGTTCGCTCCGAAGAGCGTGGCCATGAGCTTGTACACGACGAATGCGTGCCGCGAAGCGACGATCTCGTCCCCAGGATTGAGGAACGCCTTGCCGAGGAATTCGATGATCTCGTTCGAGCCGCTGCCGAGGATCACATTTTCGCGCTGAAGCCCGACTTTCTTCGCGATCGCCTCGCGCAGGTAGTAGCCGCCGCCATCGGGGTAGAAGTGGGAGCGCAGCAAAGTGTCCTGCATCGCCGCGAGCGCCTTCGGGCTCGGGCCGAGCGGGTTCTCGTTCGAGGCGAGCTTGATGATCTGCTCCGGCTTCAATCCCAGTTCGCGCGCGACGTCCTCGATGGGTTTTCCGGGCTCGTACGAGACGAGTTCCCGCAGCCACGGATGAGCGGAATTCCAGACACTGGTCATAGGGCGGTGGAACGTAGCGCGGGCGCGGCGAAAGGCTAGCAGCCTGTTGAAATACGGTTGGCGCGCCGTTCTTACCTCACTGTCCGAGTGAGCAGGAGCAAGAGCATGACAAAGAGCAAGAGGAGTCGCGTTTTTCAACAGGCTGCCAGGGCTTAGCGGCGCCGATCCTCGATTCCCGTCTTCCACCGATGGCAGGATTGAGAAATGCTGCCCATGCTCCCGGATGAAATCGCTCACCGTCATTTTCTGCCTCATCTTCGGCGTCGCGGCTCTCGCCGACCGTCCGCCGAGCAAGGTCACGCGCGCCGAGGCGATGGCGACGGCGGAGCGCTACTTGAAATTCGCGTGGGGCCCGACCCGGGCAAATATCCGCCACGGCGCGGACCGCGCAGGCGTTCGGATCGACACACCGGATGCCGCATTCAAGCCCGCCGGCACGTTCCCCGGCTGGTGGAAGCCCGGCATGATCAACAAGAGCATGCCTTACAAGTGGGGCGGATTCGACACGCCGGAGAGTTTCCTCGCCGGGCTCAGCGAGGGCCGGGCCGCGGGCGACATCTGCACACCGGAGAAACGCAAATCGCTCGACGCCGCGGTGAGCAAGGAAGCGGTCGGCATCGACTGCTCGGGCTTTGTCTCGCGCTGCTGGAATCTGCCGCGTCCCTACTCCACGCGCACCTTTGCCGCCATTTGCGATCGCGTGCCGGATCTGAACGACCTCAAGCCAGGCGACATTCTGAATGCCAGCAATATGCACGTCTTCCTCTTCGCCCGCTGGATCGATCCGGAGCGCAGGCGGATGATGGTTTACACGGCCGGCACCAAGCCGCTCTGGGGTGTGCAAATCGGCCCCGTCCGGACGGCGCAGATGCGCGAACTCCGCTACACCGCCTGGCGCTATCGCGGGATTCGGGATTAACGGCGTGTGAATGGCCGCTTTGACCGCGGTGCCCATCGACTGCTACCTTGCTCCGATGTCGCCTTTCCGTCTGTCGTCCCACTACTCCCCGCAGGGTGATCAGGCTCAGGCCATTGCCAAGCTGGTGAAGTCCATCCAGGCGGGAAACCGGCACCAGACGCTGCTCGGCGTGACCGGGAGCGGGAAGACGTTCACCGCCGCCAATGTCGTCCGTGAGATCGAGCGCCCCACGCTCGTCATCTCCCACAACAAGACGCTCGCCGCGCAGCTCTACTCGGAATTCCGCGCATTCTTCCCGGACAACGCGGTCGAGTATTTTGTCAGCTATTTCGATTATTACCAGCCGGAGGCCTACATCCCGCGCACCGATACGTACATCGAGAAGGATTCGTCCATCAACGAGGAGATCGAGCGTCTGCGGCTCTCGACCACGTCCTCGCTCCTGTCGCGCCGCGACGTGCTCGTGGTCGCGAGCGTGTCGTGCATCTACGGCCTCGCGTCGCCGGAGGATTTCCTCCAGATGCTGCTCACGGTGAAGGCCGGCCAGCAGATGCCCCGCGAGATGATGCTCTCGAAACTCGTGGACATGCTTTACGAACGGAACGACATCGCGTTCGAACGCGGCCGATTCCGGGTGCGCGGCGACGTGGTCGAGGTGCACCCTGCCAGTGAGGATGAGACGGCCATCCGCATCGAGTTCTTCGGGGATGAAATCGATCGCATCACGCGCTTCGACCCGCTCACGGGCCATGCGCTCGATCAACTCAAGATGATCACCATCTTCCCCGCGAAGCAGTTCGTCACGACCAGCGACCGGTTGCGCACCGCGCTCGTGACGATTCGCGAGGAGATGCAGGAGCGCGTCATCTTTTTCGAGAAGCACGGCAAGCTCCTCGAGGCACAGCGCATCAAGATGCGCACCGAGTACGACCTCGAGATGATGCAGGAGATGGGGTTCTGCAGCGGCATCGAGAACTACTCCCGCCATCTCAGCGGCCGGCCGCCCGGCTCACGGCCCTATACGCTGATGGATTTCTTTCCCCGCGACTTCCTCCTCGTGATCGATGAAAGCCACGCGACCATCCCGCAGATCGGCGGCATGTATGAGGGCGATCGCGTGCGGAAGAATACGCTCGTCGAATACGGCTTCCGCCTTCCGAGCGCGATGGACAACCGGCCGCTGAAATTTCCCGAGTTCATGGAGATGGCCGGGCAGACGATCTACGTCAGCGCGACACCGGGCGAATTCGAGATCCGGAACAGCACCGTCGGCAACCAGGGCTACCTCCCCGTGAGCATGACGCAGGGCGTGGAACAGTCCTCCCGCCTCCTCGCTGCGAAGGCGGTGAAGCAGGAGGCCCGCCCCTCGCCCAGCACTTCGCCCGTCGGGGAATTCGACGTCCACACGCCCGGCAGTCCGCTCATCGTCGAGCAGATCATCCGTCCCACGGGACTGCTCGATCCGAAGATCACCATCCGCCCCTTGAAAACGCAGATCGACGAGACGCTCGAACTCTGCCGCCAGCGCGTCGAGGCGGGCGAGCGCGTCCTCATCACCACGCTCACGAAACGCACCGCCGAGGATCTGAGCGACTACCTCCGCGATGTGGGCCTCAAGGTCCGGTACCTGCACAGCGACATCGATACGATCGAGCGCGTCGAAATCCTCCGTGCACTGCGCGCCGCCGAGTTCGACATCCTCGTCGGCATCAATCTCCTCCGCGAAGGCCTCGACCTGCCGGAGGTCTCCCTCGTCTGCATCCTCGATGCGGACAAGGAAGGCTACCTCCGCTCGCAAACCTCGCTGATCCAGACCGCGGGCCGCGCCGCGCGCCATGTGAACGGGCAGGTCTATCTCTTCGCGGATCAGGTCACGAAGAGCATGCAGGCGCTCCTCGATGTCACCGAATACCGCCGCACCCGGCAGATGGAATACAACGAGCAACACGGCATCACGCCCACGAGCGTCCAGCGGGCCGTCCAGGAAAGCCTGCACACCATCCTCAGGGGCCGTGAAGTGGAGTCCTCCGTCGTCAACGAAGCCGGGGGCAATTTCTCGCTGAGCGAAACGCTCCGCGAACTGGAGGAGGAGATGATGCACGCCGCCGCCAACCTCGAATACGAAAAGGCCGCCCTGCTCCGCGACCAGATCGGCGAACTCAAAGGAGGGACCGGCGTCTCCAGGATCGAACCGAAGAAGCGCCCCGTGAACTACGGCAAGCCCAAGCGCGGCGGGCGGATGAAAGCCGGCAAGTCCGCACCATAGCCGCCACTTGGAATCCGAAACCGCTTGCCGCTTTGAAACATCCCCTTCCATTCCGCAGCGCACCTCTCGCCGGAATCACGGCGCTCGCCGCGATCCTCCTGCTTTTCGCTGTGCGGAGCGACGCCGCTGAGAGCCGGAAACTCTGTATCGCGATCATCGGCGACTCGACGGTTTGCGACTACAAGCCGGAACACCCTTGCCGTGGATGGGGGCAGTTCCTCCATGAATATTTCAATGACAGCGTGCGCATCGCAAACCATGCGGCGAGCGGGCGCAGCACGAAGACGTTCATCGCCGAGGGACGATGGAAGCGGACGCTCGATGAAAAGCCGGACTTCATCCTCATCCAATTCGGCCACAATGATTCTCACGCCGCGGGCCGGCCTGAATCGACCGACGCCGCCACGGACTACCGCGGGTTCCTGCGCCGTTACATCGACGAAGCCCGTGCCGCCGGGGCGGCCCCCATTCTCGTCATACCCATGCACCGCCGGACCTTTGACGCGGGCGGCAGGCTCACCGACATCCTCCGGCCGTATGCGGAGGCGATGCGCGCCGTGGCCGCGGAAAAGAACGCGCCTCTGATCGATCTGCACACTCCGAGCGGCAGGTTTTTCCAGGAACTCGGCGAAACCCGATGCCCGGAATTGGCGAACTCCCCGGAAGACCGCACGCACTTCAACGAGAAGGGCGCGCGCATGATGGCGGACATGGCGATGCAGCAACTGCCCGCCGCCGCACCGCGTCTGGCCAGCGAGATGAAACCCCCGACGCGATAGGCTTCCGAGGCGCTCCATCCGAGACTCCGCGTTTGCCGCGTCCCGTCAGTCGTGCATTCTCCGCGGATGTCCGGTTCCGTTCCGCCCACACAACGCCTCATCAGCCTCGATGCGCTTCGCGGCTTCGACATGTTCTGGATCGTCGGCGGCAGCGCGCTGCACGGCGCGGTGAAGACGATCGGGGAGAATCCGATCGGACGGCTGATGAGCGAGCAACTCCGGCATGTGGAATGGGAGGGATTCCATTTTTACGACCTCGTGTTTCCGATGTTCGTCTTCATCGCCGGCGTCTCGCTCGCGTTCTCGCTGCCGCGAAGCGTCGAGCGGGTGGGACGCTCGAAGACAGCGTGGAGACTTGCGCGCAGGGCGCTCGTCCTCTTCCTCATCGGGGTGATCTACTCCGGCGGCCTCAGCAAAGGGCTCGATCAGGTCCGCTGGCTCGGGGTGCTCCAGCGCATCGCGCTCGCGTCCCTCGGCGCCGGCCTGCTTTCCATCTGGCTCCGGGGGCGGTGGCTCGCGGCGATCTGCGGCGGGCTGCTCGCGGCATACTGGGCTCTGCTGGCCTGGGTCCCTGTTCCGGGCGGAATGCCGGGCGATTTTCGCGAGGGCCACAACATCGTGAACTGGTTCGACGCGCAGTTTCTCCCCGGTCGGAAATACAACGGCGATCACGATCCGGAGGGAATCCTCAGCACTTTCCCGGCAATCGCGAATTGTCTGCTCGGGCTGCTCGCCGGGATCTTTCTCCGCGAATCACGCGCGGGCGGCTCCACCCGATCCGCATGGCTGCTCACGGGCGGTGCCGCGCTTGTCGCACTCGGGATGCTCTGGTCGCTCCCGTTTCCGATCATCAAAAAGCTGTGGACGTCCTCGTTCGTCCTCGTCGCCTGCGGATGGAGCGCGATCCTACTCGGTGTCTTCCACCAGATCATCGAGGTGTGGAATCGCCGCAAATGGGCGGAGCCGTTCACCTGGATCGGCCTGAATCCGATCACGATCTATCTCGCGGCGAACTTCGCCGACTTCAGCCGGCTCGCACAGCGCATCACCGGCCCGACTCCGGGAGTGCTGCATGCGATCGTCGCGACCGGGCTCGCCGTGCTGCTGGCTTGGTGGCTCCACCGGAAGCGCATCTACCTTCGCGTCTGAAAAGGCCGCCGCCGCCGCGAATCAGCCGAAAATCCGATCCGAAAGGCGCTGGTCCACCTGGAGGTAGAACCACGCGGAGAGCACGAGGAGCATCAGGACGTTCAGCCAGAATCCGACGATGGCGCGCTGCCGGCCATGCGTCCATTTGGGATAGGTGCGGATTTCCCACAGACCGCGGGCGGCGATGCCGGCGGCG
>JBEBGK010001016.1:0-1877 GCA_040081515.1 Chthoniobacteraceae bacterium | reverse complement strand
CGCCACGATCCTGCGCGGCGGTTCCGAGGCGTTGCGCTCCAACCAGGCGATCGCCGGATGCGTGCGCGCGGGCCTCAAGGCCGCCGGATTGCCGGAAGCCGCGGTGCAGGTGGTGGCGACCGCCGATCGCGCCGCAGTGGGCGAACTCGTCACGATGACGGAGTACGTGGACATCATCGTCCCGCGCGGCGGCAAGGAACTCATCGCGCGCCTGTCGCGCGAGTCGAAAATCCCGATGATCAAGCACCTGGACGGCGTGTGCCACCTGTATGTCGACGACCGTGCCGATCCGGACATGGCCGTGCGCCTGGCGGACAACGCCAAAACGCAGCGCTACGGCACCTGCAACACCATGGAGACGCTGCTGGTGGCCGAAGGCATTGCTGCGCAGGTTTTACCCCGCATTGGAAAGATTTTTATTGAGAAATCGGTGGAGATCCGCGGCGACGAAGCGACACGCAAACTCGTCAAGGACGCAAAACCAGCCACGGAAAAGGACTATTACACCGAGTGGCTCGCGCCCGTCGTCTCGGTCCGCGTGGTGAAGGGCATGGACGAGGCTATCGCGCACATCGCCAAATACGGTTCGCAACATACCGACGCCATCGTTACCAGGGACCAGGCGCGCGCCGAGCGCTTCCTGCGCGAAGTGGATTCCAGTTCGGTGCTCGTGAACGCCTCCACCCGCTTCGCCGATGGCTTCGAGTACGGCCTGGGTGCGGAGATCGGCATCTCGACCGACAAGCTTCACGCCCGCGGCCCGGTCGGCCTCGAGGGTCTGACGACGCAGAAATTCGTCGTCCTCGGTCACGGAGAAGTCCGCAGTTAGTGAACCAGCCGATCGGCATCTTCGGCGGCACCTTCGACCCTGCCCACAACGCGCACCTTGCAATCGCCGGCGCGGCAACGCGCGCGCTCGGACTGGGCCGGATCCTCTGGATTCCGACCGGTATCCCGCCCTACCGTCCGGCCCCGGTCGCCTCTGCCGCCCACCGTGTCGCGATGCTCAGGCTGGCGATCGCTGGCGAGCCGCGCTACACGGTGGACGAGTACGAACTTCGACCGGGTGCGACGGGTTTTACCCATGACACTGTCAAGGCGTTGAAAGAGAAAAATCCGGGGGCGGAGGTCACGCTGCTCATGGGCGCGGACCAGTACGCGAAGCGGGAATCCTGGCATCGCTGGCCCGATCTCATGCAACTATGCCGGATTGCCGTGATCGAACGCCCAGATGCGCCCAAACCCCACGGAGATGCCATCCTCCTGCCCATGACTCCGCAAGCGATATCCTCCAGCGATATTCGCGCGCGCCTCGCTCGCGGAGAGGATGTTTCCGCGATGCTCCCATTACCCGTGCTGGGCTACATAAAAGAAAAAGGGCTATATAGCTGATGGACATTCGAGTAAAGCAGCGCGCCGTGGTCGAGGCGCTGGAAGACGTCAAGGGACGCGACATCGTCGTATTCAACGTCGCGAAGCAAACCGCCTATTTCGAGCGCGTGGTGATCGCCAGCGGCGATTCCAACCGGCAGGTGAACGCGCTTGCCGCACACGTCCACAAGACGCTCAAGGAGATGGGCGCAAAAGTCGTCGGCATCGAAGGCCGCAGCAACGGCGAGTGGGTTCTGGTGGATCTCGGCGACATCGTCGTCCATGTGATGCACCCGGCCGTGCGCAGCCATTACAACCTGGAAGAACTCTGGGGCGAGAAGGAAGTGAAGCTGGCGAAGGAAAAGAAGGAAAAAAAGCCGAAGAAAGCGAAGAAAAAAGCCAGGCCGGCGAAGAGGAAACCTTCTCGTGGCAAGACTGCACGTCCTCGCCGTCGCAAATAAGCTGCCGGCCTGGGCCGAGGCGGCGCGCGACGAGTACCTTAAACG